>PFWI01000083.1 GCA_002791075.1 bacterium (Candidatus Ratteibacteria) CG_4_9_14_3_um_filter_41_21
CAGCCGGATGACCGCGGCAACGTTATCGGTCAATTCCGAAGTGACATAGATTCTGGTGGTGGTCATCAGATAGTCTACGTTATCTCTTGCTCCTTGGGCTTGAGTGCTGTTCTTAGTAAAATCATAGTCGGTTCGGTAGATACCACGAATGGTGATATCTCCGCCAACTTTTACGTTTTCTACGGCCGCAAAAGCAGGAATACTCATCCCTACCAGAAGAACTGCGGCAATAAACATTAATATTTTTTTACTCATTTTTCTCACCCCCCTCGTTTAAAGTAATGACAATGGTACTTCTAAACCATGTGCTTCCATAAGGGATTTATTGCCCATAATTTCTTTAGACTCACCGTTAGCAATTATTTTTCCCTGATCTAATAAAACCACTCTATTGCAAATATCTAAAATCATTTCTAAATCATGGCCGGCAACTATTTTGGTAACTCTGAACCCCTTAAGTAATTTAATCAGGTGTCTTCTCGCTCTGGGGTCTAAATTACTGGTGGGTTCATCTAAAAGTAAAATCTCAAGATTCATTGATAAAACTGTAGCTAAAGCTATTCTCTTTTTTTCACCAAAACTGAGATGATGCGCATAACGCTGGGCGGATTCTTCCATCTCAACCTCCTCTAAAGCTTTTCTCACAGAATCCTCTACTCTATATTTTTCTAAATCTGTATTAATTGGTCCAAAGGCAACATTATCAAATACTGTTGGCATAAATAATTGGTTCTCAGGATCCTGAAAAACCAGGCCAACTTTACTCCTGATGGATATAAGATTCTTATCGTCTATTTCTAGACCCAAGACCTGCACCTGACCTTTCCCTCGCAGAATACCGTTTAGATGAAGGAGCAGTGTTGATTTCCCTGCTCCATTGGGTCCGATTAGGCCAATGCTCTCTTCTTCGGAAACAGTTAAGTCTATCCCGCAGAGCGCCGTTGTGCCATCGGGATAGGTGTATTTTAGTCCTTTTATATTAATTATTTCTTTCATAAAATCCTTCCGGTAATGGTCAATATAAGTGCTATTGCCACAATGAAGAATCCCTTAAGAAAATCCTTTCCGCAAAGTCTAAAGTCATCATCCAATGTCTTTAAATAACCAGTGTATCCTCTTGAGACCATGCTGTTGTAGATGTTTTGTGTTCTTTCAAAACTATGGATGAACAACATACCGATAAGATTACTTATTATCTTTAGAGTGCGAATATTTGTTCTTTTCTTAAATACCCTGGCATTGGCCGCGATAAACATCCTCCTTGTTTCTTCCATAAAAACAAAAATGTAGCGATAGGTAAACATTATCATCTGGATAAACTTATTCGGAACTTTAAGTCTCTGAAGAGCTTTGATGGTTGCGTCGAATCTCATTGTGCCGAGCATCGGGAATATCAGGAGTACCGCACTAATTGCCCTGAGAGTTATTAAAGAGGCATATTTAGTGCCTTCCCAGGAAATACTGACAAAATTTAACCTGATTATTTCATTGCCAGGAACAGTCAAGGGCATAATGATGAAGAAGAAGAGGCAAAATAAAAGCACCCATCGCAAATGTATTAATACAAAGGAAAAGGGAATCTTTGATAAAAAAACTAAAACTATCGCCAGCAGAAGTGCGAAAGAGGCAATTATAAGATTAGGATTTAATACTATGGAAAGGATTAATAAGAAAATAGAGATAAGTTTAATCCTAGGATTCCAGGAATGAAAGGGCGAGCTAAGGTGGGCATATTTATCAATCTCTGGTAGGTGCATCTTATCCTTCCTTTTTTCTACTGAGGAAATACATAATAATTCCCATAATACCAAAAATATATCCAATTCCGCCGATCACTTCGGTGAAGGATAACTTCTTTTGTTCTGCCTTTTTCAATTGTCTCATCATCGGCTTTAATTTTTCGTCAAGAGAATTCTCGATAATGCTTTTGATCTGATCTAAATTAACTTCTGCGACCTCTTTTCCGAGAGCCTTTCCCCCCTCCTCAATCCTCCCCCTCGAGGGGGGGAGGTAGGTGGGGATGTAACTTGATTTTTCGGGAATATCCGGGATTTCACTGGCAGAGAGGATATATGAATTTTTGTGACCCATGGTTGCATTAAGTATTATCTTTAAATCATCTTTCTTGGGAAGTTTAAAATTAAATAGACCGTCTTTATCGGTCTTGCCCTCCAGAAGCTTATTCCCTTGACTGTCGTATACTATAATTTCACCATCTTTTACTTTTTTTCCATCGGAGAAATAACTTTCTGTATAGACTGTATCACCTGCTAGATATGCAAAAATAATTACTTTATGCGCAAAAATATTTGAACCTGTCATGATCACGAATAAACAGAGAAGAATAAAATAAATCGAAAACTTTAAAAATTTCTTTTTCATCTTGCTTCTCCTTCCAGAATTTCTGGTTTTACCTTCATTAAAAATGAAACAACAAAACCGGTAATAATTGCTTCAATAATCATTATCGGTAGATGTGCCAGGGCCGCATATTTGGCTAC
>PFWI01000073.1 GCA_002791075.1 bacterium (Candidatus Ratteibacteria) CG_4_9_14_3_um_filter_41_21
AAACCAAATTTATTCTACGGGGAGATAGAGGAAAAGGATATTGAAACAAAAATCTGGAAAAAAGAAAAATCAACTTATACAAAAACAATAATCAAAACGCCAAAAGGAGAATTATCTTCTCTGCAGAGGCAAGATGAAGGGGTTCATACGACCTGGAGCCTTAAAAATTTATGCAAAAATGAAGAGGGTGCAGAAAAAATTCTTTCTTTGGCTTATATCCCTTATCGTCCCGCAATAGATTCCTTCTTTGAGTTGGATAAAAAAATAGGAGATACTGGCATTATTTTGGGAGATATTCCGGATGCTCTTTGTTTGACGGTAGAAGTTTTTGGATTTAGCAAATTCCTGATGATGTTTATTGACCACCGGGAACTTATCTCTAAATTGATGGATTTCTTTCAGGAAAGAATTTATAATTACTTAAAATACCTTTTGGAGAAAGGTGCAGTTACCATATATCGCATTTGCGGACCAGAGTATGCCACCCCGCCCTATCTTCACCCGGAAGAATTTAACCGGTTAGTAACCCCTTACGATAAAGAATTGATTAAACTTCTTCATCAATATAAGGGTTTTGCCCGACTTCATTCCCACGGAAAAATTAAGAAGGTGTTAAAATCGTTTATTGAAATGGAAATCGACGCTACCGACCCTGTAGAACCTCCGCCGGATGGAGATATTGAATTGAAAGAGGCCAGAGAAATATTAGGAGACAAGGTTACTCTAATTGGCAACATTGAAGAAAGGGTTTTAGAGACTGCTACTAAAGATGAAATAGAGAATCAGGTTAAAAAAGCAATTGATGAAGGAAAAACACCTCAAGGGGGTTTTATCCTTTGTCCTACCGCAATGCCCCTAACCACCCCTTTAAATAAAAAAATTCAGGAAAACATTATCCATTACATAGATTGTGGAATCAAATATGGAAAAATTGATTAAGGAAAGAAAAGGAATAGCGATTAAAGCAGCGCAACAGGTCGGCGAGATACTGATTAACAATTTCAAAAAGCCGATTAAGATTAAATCCAAGAAGGATAAAAGTTTAGTTACTGAGATTGATTTAGCGGCGGAAAGAAAAATTGTAGAATTAATTAAAAGTAAATATCCTCAGGATAATATTTTATCGGAAGAGAATAAATTCAAAACTTCCGATTCGGATTTTAGGTGGATTATTGACCCTCTTGACGGAACGCATAACTATATCCGCAGAATAGAGATTTTTGGAACGTCTATTGCTCTGGAATTCAAAGGTAAGATGATTCTGGGGGTTATTTACCTGCCATTAACCAAGAAACTTTATCTTGCCGAAAAAAGTAAAGGTGCTTATCTTTACGAAGGGTTCCCGTCCAGTGGACGGGATGGAAGAAGAATAAAGGTTTCTCAAAGAAATTTAGAAAATACTACGATGGTTTATGACAGCAGTATCCGCTACAATAAAAAACCTATCCTTGCTTCTCTGGAGAAAATTGTGGATAAGGTTTTTAATCTCAGAATGTTTGGCTCTTCCGTTTATCATCTCTCATCCATCGCCGAAGGAAAAATTGATCTGGACATAGAGTTCAATGATAAACTCTGGGATTTTGCCGCCGGCCTTCTTCTGGTAGAGGAGGCTGGAGGCAAAGCTACCGATTTTGCAGGAAAGAAATGGAACAGCAGCACTAAAGGATACATTGCCTCAAACGGAATAATTCATCAGAAGGTTTTAAGGTCTATCAGGAGCGGGGACGATGGTGGTAACGGGTAAAGATTTTCTCATTCCGTTGTTAACCTCCTACGGAGGCGGTTTATTAACATCCCTTACCCCTTGTTTCTACCCTTTGATTCCATTATTGATTGCTTATGTAGGAGGAAAAACCGAAACTAAAGGCAGGGGATTCGCCCTCTCATCATTTTTTGTCCTGGGATTATCCGTAACCTACTCTGCTCTGGGGGCAATAGCTTCATTGACAGGAATGATGTTCGGGCAAATCCAATCCTCTCCCTGGACCTATTTAATTGTGGGCAATATAATTTTAGTATTGGGATTGTCTATGCTTGGACTATATGATTTTCGTCTTCCACAATTTCTTCAGGCAAAAGGAGCAGGGCAAAGAAAAAAAGGGTTTTTCGGGGCTTTCTTATTAGGTTTAACATCAGGATTCATCGCTGCCCCCTGCGCCACACCGGTTTTGGGTGGAATTCTTACCTACGTTGCTTCCAAGCAGAATGTTTTGTTTGGAACAACTTTACTCTTTGCTTTTTCTCTGGGTATGGGGACTCTGCTTCTGATTTTAGGAACCTTTACCGGGCTTCTGGTCTCTTTACCCAAATCGGGAAAATGGATGGTTGTAATCAAGAAGGGAATGGGCTGGCTAATGCTTGCTATGGCTGAATATTTTTTGATTCAGGCAGGGAGGTTTTGGATATAATAGGACGCAGATGTCATTGCGAGGAACAAAGTGACGAAGCAATCTCTGAAGAAGTGTTGAGATTACCACGCCCTTCGGGCTCGCAATGACCAAGATTAAGTAGAAAAAATAGGGAGGAACATGTTTAGATATTGGAAAG
>PFWI01000227.1 GCA_002791075.1 bacterium (Candidatus Ratteibacteria) CG_4_9_14_3_um_filter_41_21
AAATTCGTGGTTACATTTTATTCTGTTCTTCCCGTAGCGCGGCGGATTGCCGCATCCACTCTTTCCAATTGAGACGTCTTTTTCCCTTTAAGCGAAGGGATGATGACAATTTTTTCGCCTAATCTGTCAAAAAAATCTTTTTTTTCCGCTCTGACCTCTTCGGTAACGAAAACAACGACGAATTCAGATGGCTTAAATCCTCTCAGGTCTTCATCCTTTTTTATCGGATACACCTTTGCTCCCAGAGCAGAAAATGGCAAAATCGTGCTTCTATCCCCGATAAAGGCAATTTTATTAGACATTATATCACAGATTGCACGGATACGTTATCCTGAGGCATTAGCCTGTCATTGCTAATGTAGTTGCTCGATTTATTGAGCTTGTCCGTCATTGCAACCCCCACTGCTTTCTTGCTTCATCCCCCCTGCTTCGCTTTGCGAAGCAAAGCGGGGGGGAGAACAGCAAGAAGTGGGGGGTGGCAATCTCTCTCATTCCCCTTTCATAAAGGGGTGTCTACGTTAGTAGACAGGGTATTTTGTCATTCCCGAAATTAGTAATCGGGAATCTGTAGGGGCTTGAGTTGCTGTCAGTAGTTTCGGGCAGCTAACTCTCTCCGCATATTGCTACTGAAGTAAGCAGATAGATTAGTAGCGGAATTTATCAAGCCCGTTGTTTCGGAAAATGGGTCCTGTCCCTGTTTTCCTAAATTATAACCGCATCTGTTTCTTAAAAAAGATTTCTTTTTGCGGAGTAAATTCTATGCCCCAAAGATTCTTCAGCGTATTAGCAAAAACATCAATCGGAAATTCATATTTTTTAGAACCACCCGGGAATCCCCTCATTGGCGTGAAACGGTTAAATCTGTCCCTTGCATCGATTGGGCGACCCTGATAAAAAAATCTATATTTGTGTTGTTTGATGAATTCATTCATTGCTCCAATTGTTCTATGGTTCTCTGCTTTTGCAAAAACAATATCCCCGCGGCAAACATCCATTATTTTGTTTATACCTTCCTTGGTTACACCCTCAATGTAAAGTGCTTGCCCCAATCCTTTTTCAAAAAACTCTGGTAACCGTTCCCGAATATCCTTTCGAAAAACATTCTCCACAGAAAAAGAAAATAGCGTTTCAACCTCCACAAAAATGATATATTTCTTGCCATCCATAAAAAATAAATGCGCGTACCATTCAACAAATGGACCAGACTGTTCTGCAATTGCAGACAAATCCGCCTGCTTCAATCCTAACTCTTTTTGTAGTTTTTGGGTTATGTGAATAACAGGCATACAAAACTCCTACATTTCCGTAAATCCATATAATTTATAAACCATCCAGTCAATTTGATGCTTGTTCCACAAAATAAATAGAACTCTCCCCTTTATTTCACAATAACTCGTTCTATTGCTTTTTGAAGAAGATGTTTATCTGGTAAAGATAAACGATATTTTGAAGCAAAAAGTTTGTTGGAAATTCCACCCAAAGCATATTCAACTAATATATGGTCTTTTTGAGCTCCTAAAATAATACCCACCGGTTCATTATCCCCTTCTACCGTTTCTTCTTTTTTAAAATAATTCAAATATAAATTCATCTGTCCTATATCCTGGTGGTTAATCATACCAATTTTGAGATCAATTAGCACAAAACATTTTAGAATTCTGTGATAGAAAACCAGATCAATATAAAAATGTTTATTATTCAAACTAATGCGATACTGTCGTGCCACAAAAGAAAATCCTTTACCCAATTCCAGCAAAAAATTCTGCATATTATCTATAATTTTTTGCTCCAAATGTTTTTCGGAATAATGGTAATTTTCAGGAATTCCGAGAAACTCTAAAATATATGGATCTTTAATAGCATCTTCAGGTTTTTCAATTCGCTGTCCTTTTGAAGCAAGTTTAAGAACTCCTTTTTTATCTTTACTCAATGCTATTCTCTCGAAAAGTGCAGAATTTATTTGTCGTTCCAGTTCACGGGTACTCCAATGACTTACAATACATTCTTTTTCGTAAAATGACCGAGCCAGATTATCTTCTATTGAAAGCAAAAGCACAATATGAGTCCAGGATAAAAATCCAGGCAATGCCTGGATTTTTGGATATTTAAGATAAAATCTCCTAAAATTAAATACATTAGAGCGACTAAATCCTTTGCCATATTTCTTTCTTAAATCTTTTGCCATCATATCCAATAATTTTGACCCATAATCAGCCTTTTCATTATTTTCTTGTTCATATACAACAATGTGACGTCCAATCTCCCAATAGGTTTTAGTCAGAATACTATTAATCTGCTGGTAAGTTTTCCGACGAGCTTCTTGTAGAAGATTCCCTATCGAATCTAAAAGATTTTGATAATTTTTTGTTATACTCCTATTTTTCATTTTTATTATTGCCAAATTTCTAAATATTCTTACTTTTTCTCAGTCATTATTTTTCCCTTTCACCCCCTGCCTCTTTATGTAGTTGCAAAGCTTGCTTTGCTTATGTAGCGGTCGGATTTATCCGACAGTAGTA
>PFWI01000141.1 GCA_002791075.1 bacterium (Candidatus Ratteibacteria) CG_4_9_14_3_um_filter_41_21
GGGTCTTTACAATGCTCTTTCTACCAATTCAATGCGTTCCTCACTGCCTATTAAAAAATTTTCTCAAGCCAGAAAGGTATCTTAGCCTTTGTCGACTCTTTTATTTTTCCCCCTATTTCACATCGGGTGGGTTGGGAAAGGTGCTCTTTTAATGCTATCTGTTGATATATGGACTTGTAGGATGAAAAATAAGCACCCCATAGCAAGTTTCTTCCAACTCTTTTGCTTGGAATCTTTTAAGAGCAGAATATACATTCCAACTTTCGCTTAGGAGAAATTCGTCTCTTTCTTTATTAAATCCTACAACGATACTTGCATGACCCATTCCCATCTTCATCCTCTGAAAATACATGAGTTCCTTTCTTGTAATTTTCATAGGAGGAATTGTAGCGTCTCCTGCCACTGCTTCGGTGTAAGATGATATTTGGAAATCCCGTTGACGATCAAAGTATCGCAAAACTATAAATGGCTCTCCTTGACTGAGTCTTTCTCCGGCAGTTGTCTGAATAAAAATTGGTTCTACTCTAAAATTAAGTTTGGCTTTACCAGTCACTACTTTGGATAGTGCATTAATCAAACCAGCACCAACTTCACCTTGGCTATACCCGGCAAGAGTGGCTAGTTGAGTATTGCTTACTTCACACCCAAAATAACGCAAAACCATCTCTGCTGTTGCAACAGCACAATAACCTTTAGAACCTTGCTCAACTAAAGGAATATTGCGAATTATGATATCACCATTTGCTAAATGTTCAACGTTATCTTTTATGCTATGTTTTTGTTTTGATAGGTTAGTTCTCTCTTTACTCGATTTAAACTTTTTCTCTCGTGGAAGAAGTTCCAAGCGAATATAAGTATCTTTGACGCTATACAAATTAAAAGTAGTTCCTTTAGTCGTCCAAGTTTGATAACATTCTGAGCCTAAGTCCGAACTAAATTTACCAAAACTCTCACTATGGCTACCATAATTTCTATCTAACCAGCGGACAATTGCTTTTTGTCTTGCAAGGTAAGCTCTCTTAAACTCTTTCTCCAGCTGCGCAAATAGCAGTTGTTGTTTAATTTTACTATTAAAATCAAGTTTTTGGTTTTCTCCTTCATACGGGAAAAAATCTCCTTCATTTAAGATGTTAATATAAACAGCAACAAGAAAGTCTGAAGAATTAAACCGCAACTCCACCCCATGGACCGAAAGATCTTCTATAGATTTATCAGGAGTGAAGAGAAATTTTGATTCGTAACTTAAGAGATTAAATCCTTTGTCAGTTATTGAGGATTGCTTCCAGAATCGTTGCGAGAAATCTTCTGAGCTATTTTGCCAGAATTCTGGTTCAGCAGGATCTATTTTGAAATAAAATTTAGGTGCACTTTCTTCTTGAGCAAAAAGATAAGAAATTATAAAAATTGAGATTATTCCGACTACCAAAGTTTTCTTCATCCCCCTTCCTCGCCCTTAAAGAAAAAGGGGCTAACAATCCTCCACTGGTAACCCGTCGGGGAAGCCAGCAAGAAGACTACAGTCTCTTCTTGCCGACGGGTTTAGCAGGAATTATCCTACTTTATAAGAAAAAGGCTAAGGTGTTGTCTTCTCAAAGAATAAATATTACATAGAACTGAGAAGTTTTGCTTGAGGATAAATTACATAAGAAGGAATCCCAAATTTTTTTCTCATATAATTTCCTAACTTCATTAAAAGACTGCAAATCGTTATTATCCTTTTATCATCACTAACAAGGCACACATTATCAAAACCCATCATTCTTACCAATTCAATACCCATTGAAATGAACAATATATCAAATGTGCTTAAAAACCATTCCTTATCTTCCCCTTTCGTTTTTCTCGTCAGGTAAAACTGATGTTCAAAAGGAACAATATAATCTACATTCAGGATGTGATAGCGATTAAGTTCATAGTGGTATATTAATTTGGCATTTTGAATGGCTTCCGCAAAGTTTTCATGAGATTCTTCGTATTTTTCCTGACTTATCTTTTTAGGCTTTCTATATCTGAAACGATATTTGGCAAAGGTATTAAAAACTTCAGCAATACAGAAATTAGGCATAAATAAGAAGGCTTTTCCGTCCTGTCTTTGTTGAATTAATCGGTTAATTTTCGGGGTAAGAATAGTGGAAGGGATATAGCGGTAAACAACAGCACTGGTGTCAATTAAGTAATACTTCATTCTTCCTTACCATGCCTCATTTGTAAAATCATTTTGGAGGCTTCTTCGCCAGTAATTCCTTTAGACGCAAAATATTCTCTTATCTTTTCTACTTTCTCTTTATCTTTTCTAATTTCTTCGGGAGACCATCTGGAACTTCCATTAAACTTTTCTCTTTTTTCCACTTCTTCCTCCTTTTCTAAAATAAGCATAACATTAACAAATAAATGAGTCAAAATATCTGGTGACCAAATAGTGTCCAGTCAGGAGTAAAAATAGGTAAAATCCAGTAAAGAGGAATAAAGAGGAAAATTAAAGGAAATGCTTGCTATCGCTTGCTTTCTCCTTATAGATTTGGGTTATAAGGTAGCATTAAATACCCCGTCAACTTCGTTGCCACCCCTTTTATGAGAAAAGGGGAATTCTCCTTATGTCGGAATTTCAGAAGACATTACTTCAATTGCGACAATCCCCGAATACGTGATAGAATAAGGCAGTGCTTAATGCGGCAAATAAAACGATTTCGTAGTACTTAAAAATAGGAGGAGACAAGAATGAAGCATTTTATCATTGGGATGTTATTTAGGGTATTGTTAATGTCGTCTTTCGGAGTGGCGGGCGCGAAAGGTGAAAGTTTTGTGATGCCGGGGCAAGCGGTGATGGTCATTGAGACCAACTGCGGTACGGTCGAAGTTGAGTTGTTTTGCAAAACTGCCCCGCTTGCCTGCGAGAATTTCATTCGTCTTGCCGAGAGTGGATATTACAATGGGGTGATTTTTCACCGCGTGATTAAGGGCTTTATGATTCAGGGAGGTGACCCAACCGGTACTGGCCGGGGAGGAGAATCGATATGGGGAAAACCCTTTAAGGATGAATCTACGCCAGAATTGAAGTTCGACAGACCGGGACTTCTGGCGATGGCGAATGCGGGACCCAGCACAAACGGCAGCCAGTTCTTTATCACCACGGTCAGCACTCCCTGGCTCAACGGTCGTCACACAATCTTCGGCAAGGTTATCGAAGGTTATGATATCGTCAAGAAAATTGAGTCTGTCCCCACCGGCAAAGACGACAAACCTCTCAAAGAGCAAAAAATATTGAAGATATATCTTAAGAAAGGAAAAACATAAAGGAAAAACCTAAATATGAAGAGTTATCGGAAAGAATTGTTTTTCAATGTGCCTGCCCGGAGAGCCTTTATTAATATAACGAAGGAAGTAGAGGATGCTGTAGAAAAAAGTAAAGTCAGGGAAGGTATTTGTCTGGTCAATGCGATGCATATCACGGCCAGCGTCTTTATCAACGACGATGAGCAAGGGCTGCATAATGATTATGAAAAATGGCTGGAGAAATTAGCTCCCCACGAGCCGGTTTCCCGGTATCAACATAATAATGGCGAGGATAATGCCGATGCTCATCTAAAACGACAGGTTATGGGCAGGGAAGTAGTTGTGGCGATTACCGATGGTCATCTTGATTTTGGTCCCTGGGAACAGATATTCTATGGTGAGTTTGACGGCAGGAGAAAGAAGCGAGTTCTGATAAAGATTATCGGGGAGTGAATTATTTTCTTAGTTTTCTTATTTTTTTTCTTAATTAACTCAGCGACCCTGGTAATTGTTCCTCTAGTTCCTACTCCAGAAATTAGAGAAAAAATTTGACAATTCCCGGGTTGTGAGAGATCAGGTAGTCCACTTAATGAAAAAGGGTGTCTAACGGGCACGAGGTTCGGGAATATATTTGACGTCACTACTGTCCGATTAACTTAAAGTAAAAATGCTGCAAACCCTTGATATTACAGGTGTTTTCAAAGGAAAA
>PFWI01000038.1 GCA_002791075.1 bacterium (Candidatus Ratteibacteria) CG_4_9_14_3_um_filter_41_21
CACTCGTTCGCTTAATCCTATCTGCAGATAATAAGGAATCAAGAGGAACCCTCCACCATAATTTGTTGAGAAGCCATCTCTTAAGAGTTTCTCTCTTGAACTCTCTATTCTTGCGAGATCACCATTACAGAGAGAACCTTTTTCTTTCTCATTCCCTTTTCCCCTATCCCCAGTAAGCAGTACCGGCCCTAACTCTGCGAGAGCGCTTTTTTCGTTTTTTTTAAAGTGACACCATGCTCACTTAAGATACGGGCAACACTTCTTGCACTTATTACTTTTCCCTCTTTTTCTAAAAGATCTCTAATGTCGTACATATCAAGCTCTGGCTGCTTGAACCTCAGTGAAAGAACCCTCTCCTCAACATCCTCTGTCCTCACGTAATTGTGCTGCGGACCTCTTGGTTTATCCTTTAGCCCTTCCCATCTATCCTCTTCCCAGGCCTTCTGGTAGATATGACCCGAGGCTCTGGTATATCTATAGCTCTCACAAATTTTCTCCTTAGGTTTACTACTTAGATTTAGCTCCCTGACCATCTCATAGCGTGTCTGGAGTGAGTCTCGTAGGTCAATCACAAATTTACCCCTTTTTCCTTTAACAATCTTCTCCCATTTTTGCATCGCACACCTCCCTGGCATGAATTATACCAGGGAGATGGCTATTTGTCAAATACAATCTGGCACTATTTTAGTCTTGTCGTCCCGCAAAAGTACTCCTTTTGCCTATTTTACCTCAATAAATGCTGCTTTGACCTATTTTTATAAAGCATTTACTGATATTTTCTGCCATAATGTCATTAACTATTTCTAATTGCCTGCGCACCTAATATCATCACTGCTCTTGATTTTCTTTCTCCACTACAATCACCTAATGTCAAATTTACTGGGGGTTCAGAATCCCTGTTCTTAGATATTCGGGGAAATATATGCAACCGCGTTAAGAATCTTTCCTTCCAACTCTTCCCGGAATTGGAGAGTTGTTTTTCCAAGCTCTTCATTAAGACCACTAAGGATTTAATGAAGAAAGAGTTGGTTAACCCAGAGATTCTCTCCACAACCAGAGTAGATAAGTTAGCTAATGTCCTAAGGAGAGCCAGCAAGGGGAGATTCAGCCTATCTAAAGCTGACGAACTGAAGAAGAAGGCAATCTCTTCCTTCGGAATGAAGAAAGGGGCAGATGGTTTCTCCTATGGACTTTCCCTTCTTATCTCTCTGGTTAATTTCATCGATAGCCTGCGGGTGCCTTTGAAGGAGAGAATAGCCTCTCTTCTGGCAGTTGTTCCTCAGAGATTAACTACCTTCCCTGGATTAGATACCATTGGAGCAGCAACCTTCATCAGTGAATTAGGGGATCCGGCTGACTTCTCTAACAAAAATCAGGTAATTGCCTGGTTTGGGTTAGATGTTGTCTGGAGAATCTCTGCTGCTAGAGGAAGAGGTTGGCATATCTCCAAAGCAGGAACTCCTTATGGGAGAAGATGGTTATATCTTACTGCTGGAGAGTTCGTCCGGTTCTTTCCACCAGCAAAAGCAAAGTACTTAAGGCTAAGGAAGACCTGCACCCATAAGAAGGCTCTCTCAGCGATTGCTGCTGATTGCGCGGAGATCCTCTTTGCGATGTACAGAGATAACACTTGTTTTAACCCAGGTTTGTATCATTAACTATAATCTTTAGAGGAAGATAGGGTGATAGTTACTAAAAGTTTTCAAAGAGCAAAAATATCTTTCTTTTAACTAACCACCTTTATGGCGGTATAGGGGGATTATTTTGTCTTTTTGGATTTTTAGAAACTGGTCCTTGACTTTTCATTGGAAATCTCCTAATCTATTTATTCCCCGGGCGTCCAGGGCCCAAAAAGCTTCAATTATTCCATCACTATAGGGTTTGGAGCCGATTGCTCCACCATACTTTTTCACCTGCTGTTTTACCTCTTCTTCGGCATTAGACGGGCAGATAAGATAGCGAGCAATGTCTGGCTTCATCATAGATAAATCAACCTTCTCATCAGCGGCAACGACCGTCTCTTCGGCACCGATATTGACTAAATGCTGAACCTCAATCAGGATATCTCCCTTGGAGAGAAAGGCAGGAATACAGGTTAATACATTTCCTTTAAGGTCAAGACGAACATTATTTAGGCCTCCAAATTCCTTTTCCACAAATTCTGCTAACTTTAAAGAATCCTTCTTCTTCACCGAGAATTCAAAAAGGTGCCCGTAAAAGAGAAGCCTCTCCGGAGTGAAGTTTATAACCAATTTCTGCAGTACCTCATCCATACAATTTTTGCGGCATTTCTTTAGTTTCTCTCTCATTTTTAAGTTATATTTCTCAATCGACAGTGATCCTTTCTCACTCCAGGTTGCCAACGAGAAACCCATCTCTCCCATAAAGAAGAGAGGTCGGCTCTCAACCGGACTATTCATTACTAACTGCCACTGTCCATTAACATCCCAGGTGGTATTGATCGCCCATTTACATCCAGCAGCAGTAAGTTCATCAAGGAAAAGACCATAATCCTTTGTGAACCTCGCATAAGGAATATAACCGCCAAGACTTGTGTTGTCAAGGTCAATCACCAAAAGTTTAACCTTTCCCAGGAGATGATGCATTTAAAACTCCTTGATTTTCATCTCTCTACTGCTACCTCCTCCAATTCTGAGAGGCACTGTCCTGGCTTCAAGATGTGGTTACAAACTGACGCTCCAGAATCTCCTCTTTTTCATCCTCTATTTTAACAGAATCGTACGCAAAAGTCAAATTCTTTTCCACCACCCCCTTTTCGCCTCTGATTGATTCTGATATTTGTAAATATTCAGTCAACCACGTCTAAATAGTTTACTGCATTCCAATCTCCTTGTCAAAATCTTTCTTTCGTAGATAAGTATATCGCTCCCAATTCTATCAATATTTGACCAAAATTTGACTTGCTTTTATTTTTTTGTTATAATTACTAATAACTCAATTTATTAGAAAGAAGGAAAATGAATAAACTGAGAGCATTGAAGGAAAAGCGTCAACAAATAATAAACAAATCCCCTTCATTAAAGAAGATACTCAGGAGCACCATCAGTAAATATTACCTAACCTGTGGGTATAAGAAATGCTGGTGCCATCAAGGAAAGAAAAAACACGGCCCCTATATTTATCTCTCGGCTAAAGAGAAGGGAAAGCTAAAGATGTCCTTCGTTCCCAAAGAGCTGATAAAAGAGGTAAAAAGGGGAGTAAAAAATTACAATAAGTTATGGGATGATCTCTGTGAGATTGCCCGTCTAAACCGGGAAATCTTATGGTTAGAAAAGAAGAAAAGATAAGATGCCAGTT
>PFWI01000099.1 GCA_002791075.1 bacterium (Candidatus Ratteibacteria) CG_4_9_14_3_um_filter_41_21
TATTCGTCTCAGGGCAAAGCAGTCGGTAGAGAGAATGCTGCAGATAAAGAGAGAAGAATAAGCAACTTGAACGTGCTGTTATTTTTTAATATGTTCTTTAATCCCTTACAACTTCACAAGAAAACCTAAAATTATTCCGCCGATTACGGTAAAGATAGGATTGACCTTAAATACAGCTGTCAACACAATCACAATAATAGCGACGAAAGCGGTCTTTAAATCCGTAATCGAAGTCTTAAATAATTTTAAAATTGCCACCGTAATAAATCCTATAGCCATCGGTCTAATAATTTTAAGAAGATTCTGAATTACAGGATAATCTTTGAATTGGGAATATTTCAAAGCGATAATATATAACGCAAGAAAAGGAATTGCAATAAGGCCTAAGGTTGAGAGGATTGCTCCTTTTATACCAGCAACTTTTGTCCCAACATAGGTTGCAAGATTAACCATAATCGGCCCAGGAATAATTTCAGACATAGCTACTAAATCAGTGAATTCCTGGATGGTTAGCCAATGATAGTATTCCACTACATACCTTTGTGCTAAGACTAACATAGAATAACCGCTCCCTATAGTAAACAAGCCCACTTTTAGGAACGTGATAAATAATTTATTGTATGGAATTTCAAAGTTCCCCCTCATCTATGTTTCCTCTCCCCAAGGGGAGAGGATGGAGGTGAGGGGGTTAAGTTCTGGCATAGGGACGGCTTTACCTGTATTGGCCTTTGCCGTGTTGGTTGCGATAGGGGGCAGAATTCCTCTGCAAAACTTCACCCCTTAGGTTATGCTAAAGTTTGACTGAATTGCTCGGTAATGATAATATTTCAGCAAATTTCGCTGCTAATCTATACGCTATCTTCAGTAGGGAATTGCGCTACTAATCTATCTGCTTTCTTTAGTAGTCCGCCAGTAGTGCTTGGCGGACGAGCAGAGTAGCTTCGTAGAAAATTACTGACAGCAACTATGCGAGAAGATTCGCTTCTTGATGTTCTGACAGCAAATGCGACCGCTACAAGGATTATACGGCATTAACTGAATATTTACAAAATATGAATTCAAAAAGAGTAGTAGTGGCAATGAGCGGAGGAGTGGATTCATCAGTCACCGCCGCCCTATTTAAAGATAGAGGTTTTGAAGTTATCGGTATCACGATGCAAATCTGGGAGCGTTCTGAAGATTGGGGTGATTGCGGTGCCTTACGCGGGACAGAGGATGCAGAAAGGGTGGCGGATAAATTAAGAATACCTCACCATGTAGTGAATCTCAGAAATACCTTTAAAGAAAAAGTAATCGCCAATTTCTGTGAGGAATACAGAAAAGGAAAAACCCCCAATCCCTGTATTAGATGTAATCAATATATAAAGTTCGGTGCTTTACTTAAAAAAGCAAAGGAACTGGGTGCGGTCTACATCGCCACCGGCCATTATGCCAGAATAGAATACGACAAAGATAAAAAGAGATATCTCCTTAAAAGAGGCGTTGACCATAAGAAAGATCAATCTTATGTTTTGTATGCAATGGCTCAAGAGCAACTCAAGCATACGCTAATGCCCTTGGGGGAATTTGCCAAAGAAAAGGTAAGGCAAATGGCTGAAGGGTTAGATTTGCCTGTGGCCAGAAGACCAGAAAGCCAGAATATCTGTTTTATTCCCGATGATGATTACGGGAAATTTGTTCAAAGTTATCTCTCGGAAGAGATAACCCCGGGTCCGATTCTGAATAAGAAAGGGGAAACGATAGGAAGACACAAAGGAATCATTTTCTATACCATTGGTCAACGTAAAGGAATAGGCATATCGGCTAAGAAGCCTTTATATGTGACCGGTATCGATAAAAAAACCAATGCCATTTTCGTAGGTCGAAAAAAGGAGGTTTATAGCCAGGAACTGATTGCTAATAAGGTAAACTTTATCGCCATAAAGGAATTGAAAGAGCCTCTTAAGGTAGAAGCAAAGATAAGGTATCTTCATCAAGCAACAAGTGCCATAGTCTTTCCGTTAGATAAAAATAAGGTTCTGGTAAAGTTTGAAAAGCCCAGGTGGGCGCTTACTCCTGGACAGGCGGTAGTATTTTACAATGGGGACACAGTTATTGGAGGGGGGACGATATTTAAAACAGAGAAGAAATAAGGAGACAAAGGAGGTATGAGAAAAATGCAAGAAGAGATTAAAAAAGTACTTGATGAGGAAGTGAGGCCAATGTTGTCCATGCACGGTGGAGATGTAGAGTTAGTTGAGGTAACCGATGATGGTATCGTCAAGGTAAGGTTAACCGGTGGCTGTGCCAGCTGCCCTGCGGCGCAGATAACCCTGATCAGCGTGGTTGAAAAGGCCATTAAATCCAAGGTTCCTGGGGTTAAGAAGGTCGAGGCGGTATAGCAGGATGAAATTTCCAGATTGGTATCATACATTCTATTCCTGTCGTAGTTGCCACTTTAATTAACCTATTCTCGAAATTGTAATTAAAAGTCGTGGTAAACTTAAGGTTGGTTGCCTCTGATGTTTTCTCTTCCTTGATTAAGTTCCCATTGTCATCATAAGAGTAACTAATAAGATAAGTTTCCGGTATTACTCCCTCTGGCCAGCCCTTCTTCTTTCCCTTCTCCCAGCCAGGGGGATGGCCTTTTCCTTCCCAGCCTTCCTTTTCTCCTTTGGAGAAGCCAGGAGGAAGTCCTTTAAGGCCTGGGGGAAGTAGTTCCTTTGCAAGATACTCCACAGTTCTAATTGTTAATTGGTTGTTCTCATTGTAACTATAGGCTTCCTTTAATCCTACCCCTTCCTTGGTGAGTCTGTTGCCTACGGAATCGTAGGAGTAGGCATAGTTATAGGGTTGTGTGCCAATTCTTACCTCATTGGTCAGTCTATAGAGAGAATCATAAGCATAGGTAACGACAGAGCCATCTGCTTCCTTTACTGTGGTTCTATTGCCTACCAAATCGTAGGTGTAGGCAAAGGAGGAAAGAATTTCTCCCTCACCTCCTTCCTCTCCCGCAAGGGGAGAGGGTGTAACGGAGATAAGTTGGTTGTTACCGTTATAGGTGTAGGTGGTTGTGGTAGCGCCATCAGTCCGATTCGTCAACTGGTTGAGATTATTGTAGGAATATGTGTAAGTGGTGGTTGAGCCATCATAGTGCATTAATGTCTCCCTATTACCAACCTTGTCAAAGATAACTTCGCTCTGGTTACCTGCTTCATCGTACTGGTAACTTGTAATCTTGTCTTCGGAATTGGCTACTGAGACAAGATCTTTAACATTTATTTCGAGTTTATCGATGCCGAGGCCACACCTATGACATTACCACTTCTAAAGGGATACGGGCTTTTTGAAGGTCCTTTTTACTGGAGAGAAAATTTAACTTTTCAAAACCAATAACCCTGCCTTTCTTATCCTTTACAATAATAACTTCATCTCCACTCTCTTCACAGATATATTCTAAGGATGGCTCATCAAACCAGATATTTAGAGTATTGCCTTCCTTATCATAGAAAACTCTCACTTTCTCCATATAGTTCTTCCCTCCTTTATCTTTTCAGTAATGTATGTGGTAATAATAAATCCTTCTCTGTTTTGATGTTTTACCACAACACAAAGAAATCCTTTCTTTGTCGCTTTATAATAAAGAAAGACAGTTTTGTCGGTTTTGCTAACTCTAACTTCATCAGCGTCAGTTAAGGTTAATTTTACTTCCGATTCTTTCCCCTTTATTGCCGGATGTTTCGTTGTAACAATCTTTTCCCAATATTCCTTTGTGGTATGAATTTTCTTGCCAAGGACTGAGGTTAATTGCCAATATATTTTATCATGGACCACAACCTTCTCCTATACATTTGGAAAAAAGATAAGAAAACTGCTGTTGTTCCGGATACCATTATAAACTGGGAGAGAAGGGAAGTCAAATAAAAAACTTTAAAAGAGTAAATAAGATTTTATGGCTCTTCTTAAAAAGTTCTTCTGAAAATCTTATTTCTTTGGTTTGGGGAAGATCTGGTGGGGGTTGGTAGCATTGGAGTTTATAAGCCAGATGGAGTTGGAATTGCGAAGAAATGTTATTTTGTTATTCTCTGACAACCAACAGGGGCTAATATCGTCATTTTCGCCATTAGTTATCTGTCTAACATCCTCTCCTTCTATTTGGCTTACAAATATATTCCAATGCTCTCCCTTTTTTGCTGAATAACAAATTTTTATACTGTCAGACGACCATGGATACTTTCCTAAAATGAGAACTGAACCGCTGGTCACCTCTTTAGCTTTTAAACGGTTAATATCTAAAAGCCAAAGACTATCAGCAGATACAGTAAAGAGTATTTTCATGCCATTTGGTGAGATATAAAAATCATAGGCTATAGGATTGTCGATTAATTTCTTTTTCTCTGAACCATCACTTTTCATTACCCAGATTCCATGTGCCAATCGTGAAAAATATATTTTTTTACCATCTGGAGACCATCCCCAACTTACATAAGAAGATAAATCTCCTGAAATGGTTAACTGGTTTCTGATTTTTTTCTCGATATCAATTACACATAAATTTTTTCCTCTTCCTGTTATTATACCAAATCCTATCTTATCTCCTGATGGACTCCACATTGAGAAAAAAGGCCATTGTTCAGTCATTAAAATTTCTTGTCTTTTTTTATCAATATTTAGTAAAATCATTTCTGTATCTGTTGGACTTCTCCCTTTCTTCAGGGACTCTCTCAGATTCATATCCTTCCTAAAGACCATCTTTCCAAGGACTATATTCTTACTATCTGGCGAAAAACTTATGCCTTGATAAGTTCCCTCAACATTATTTGTAAGTTGTTGTAAACCTGTGCCATCTATATTTATTACCCAGAAATTGCCTCCTTGGGGAGGGGTAGCCAAAAAGACAATTTGCTTTCCATCCGGAGAAGGGAATATATCTAAAATTTTAGAATTATCCTCTGTATAACTGGGTTTTATCGTAAAGGTAATTATCAAAAGAAAAGTTATTAAAGAGAAGACGATACTTTTGTAAATATTCATAATTTACTATTCTGAACCAGGTGGACAAGCTAAATAACAATTTCTGAGGGCAGGAGTGAGTCCAGTCCCCCTTTCTATTGGGAATGTAGGAGCAAATAGAAAATCACAACAATCCATGCATCCTCTACCAGTTCTTGCATATCTTTCGCAAGGATTCTCAGGCGGTGGAGGTGGGCATTCTTCTTGTTGCAAGCCTAGCGGGTCTGTCACATTAACTGGATTATTTAAGCAATAGACATAAGGGTACAATGTTTGGGGCCTGCTAACTAACTTGGGAGAAAGCCAAATCCAAATACCACCCACCCACATAGGCTGAAGTATTGGATCCCTACTGATAAACCTGCCAATAGATGGGTCGTAATAGCGGGCGCGGAGGTAGACCAATCCTGTAGTTAAGTCCTGTTGTTCTCCAGTAAATAGATAGAGATTAACTACAGTGCCGGTTTGAGCGAGGAGATTGCCAAAGGCATCATAGAGGTAGGTTGCGATAACAGTTTGGGCGGGGTCGGTGAGTTGCCTGATGGAGCCAATGGCATCAGGATGGTAATATATTGTCTCTGTGGCAGTAGTTCTTGAGACAAGATCGTTTCCTATGGTGTAAGAGGCAAGGAGGTTGCCTAAAGCGTCTGTCTCCTGAAGAACTTGAACCAGAGGAAGGGCGATATCATTGATGTATTTAATTGTTCCAGAGGAGTCTGTCTTGGAGATGCGGTTACCATCTCCATCGTAGGCATAGGAGATTGACCCCTCACCCCTACCCTCTCCCGCAAGGGGAGAGGATACCATAGTAAGTTTATTCTCATAATCCCATTTGTAGGTAGTAGTAAACTTAAGGTTGGTTGCTTCAGATTCCTTTATCTCCTTAATTAAATTCCCATTCCCATCATAGGAGTAGGAAATAATGTATGTCTCAGGGATTACCCCTTCTGGCCAGCCCTTCTTCTTTCCCTTCTCCCAGCCAGGAGGGTATCCCTTTCCTTCCCAACCCTCCTTTTCTCCCTTGGAGAAGCCAGGGGGAAGTTCCTTTAGACCTGGAGGTAATAACTCTTTAGCTAAATACTCCACAGTTCTATTGGTTAATTGATTGTTCTCATTGTAGGTGTAGAATTCCTTCAACCCTACCC
>PFWI01000193.1:0-11620 GCA_002791075.1 bacterium (Candidatus Ratteibacteria) CG_4_9_14_3_um_filter_41_21
TTGTTTTATCCAGTTTCCTTTTTTGAGTTGAAGAATCGGTTTTTTGATCACCGGTCTTATTCCATCCGTTAAATTTACCGCAAAGTTACCCAAAAGAAATATGCTTTCCAATCCATCGTATTCAGTGTAGTTAATCTTCATAATGATTTTATTTTTACCTTTCTTTAATAGTTGGGAATTTACGGGTATTTTTTGAATTGATTTGTCCACCCACCAGCCTGACTTTGAGTCAATGCCAAGTTCATCTTTGTTAATAAATATAGTGTATCTTCCGGGGGATTCTACCGCGAGTTCAATAAGCCCGCCAGGTATAAAATCGCAGTTAAATTTATAGATTAGTTCCACCGGGATAGATTTAGGATTTATGACTTTCTTCCTTGTCCAGGGCTGGCACATCTGACCGCCTCTTGGTGCTACGCCAAGAGATTTTCTTGCCATATCGTCGATTTTCAGAATTTCTTCTGGATAAGAGTATTTTTTGCCGCTTATCGTATATTCGTCAGGCATATCCAGCACTACAACATTGGGCTCACTTAAAATAATTGGATAGGATGATTTTTTTAATTTTATTATCTTTGAAGGTTTCCCCACAGGTTTTAGCTGAGGTAGATTCTTTTGTTTATTCTTTTTTACGACAATTATTGTGCTTCCATAGGCATAAAGCCTGGTATTTACGGTAATCCCTTTGGCATCTTTTTTGAAATCAGCTTGATAGGCCTTGCCGGTTAACGGATTCCATTCTTGGGCATATCCGGTAAAAGGAAGGTGGATTGAAACGGTATTGTATTCTTTATTGCCGGTATTGCACACAAAAAGATAGTATTTTGATTCATCCTCTCTGAGCATAAAGTTAGTGGTTTTTATTTCCCTGCCTTGTTTATCTTTTATGGAAATAATTTTTGTGCTGTCTGAAACCACTTTTAAAACAGCATCTTTTGAAAATTTTATCTTTTTGTCACCAATTAGCGAGGCTAAAAGCCTCGCACTACCTTTGATCTTACGTAGCGAGGCTAAAAGCCTCGCACTACATTTGGTTCTGTGTAGTGCGAACCTTTCAGGTTCGCTTAATTGCTTTCCATCAACAAATTCAGCAACCGGCTCAACAAAAAAAACTTCTCCTCCCGCATCTGTAAATTTTTTAAGCAACCTGAGAGTCGTTTTTCTAATTGTTACCATTGGCGGAACAAGAACTGTTTTATATTCCATTTTGCCAACTTTGAAAACCGGCTCTTTAGCCTTTTTAACCTCGGCATATTTTGCAATGAACTCTTCATCTCCATAGTCAAAGTCAATGTTATTTTCCAGCAGCCAAGTTCTTATAGATGGAAGAGAATTTTCCAGGAATTGCGCATCCTTTGAATCCCCGCAATTTGTGCGGTATTTCATCCACATACTTTCAATGGGATGAATTATCAGAAGATTTTTAATCGGCTTCCCTTGAGTAGTTATTGCATTTACTCTTGAGAAATAGTCCTCAACTTTGCTGTATTCCTGCCACCAGGGTGATTGATAGAAGATGGAGGCGGGATAATCTCTTTTTGCTGCCTGCTTCATCGTATACCAGGATAGATGCTGACATCTGAGATTTATTCCCATCGCCGCTTGCCAGTCACCAACCATCTTATGCTCTTGAAAAGTAAATCCCCATCCGGTGCATCCGTATAATTCCGAAAGCACCCATTTTTTAGCCATTTGGTTTGCCACTGAGGTGCACTGCTTTGCCGTTTCATACTCCCAGTTATGTGCGGTCAAAATATCAATGCCGGGAGCCTGCATATATTCATAAAACCTCATTGCCGCTCCCACAACACTGGTTTGGCTCATCAGAGACCTTTCGCATAGTACGTGACCGGTGAACAACAGGGAATTTTTTTTACACCAATCTCCGATGAGTTTGGCAAATGAACCGACAAACAGTTTTGTTTTTAAAAGATGATAATGATATCTTGCGGTATATTCCTTTTGCTCCTTTAGGTCAAAAAACAATTCAGGAAGATGGTCTTTTATCTCATATCCAAATGTTTTCCTGAAAATTTGAGCGAATTTATCGGTCCAGGGTATGCCTACTTTAAGCGTGCTTTGGTCAGATTGCAATACCGCACATACCGTCCCATGATTAGGTTCATCGGTAAATATACCGGGGATGGTTTTTCCAAATTCTTTTCCGCAATGCTTTTTGTAGGCCTCAAAGGTTACCTTTATAAACTGCTTTACCGCATCCTCAGAGAGTGTATCAAGATAAGTGTAGCCATTATACCAGGAACTGCATTCTGCAATCTCAGGAATAAAAGTAAGCAATTTATACCCTTTCTTTTCTCTGATATTTTTAGATAAGGGAGCGGAAATGTCTTCAATTACACCGTTTTTAATGCGGACATAATATGTTCTAATACCTTTATTGAGCAAACGAGAGTCTTTTCTGTCAAGCACATAAGCGGTTAAACGACGCTGTCTGTATTTGGGATTTTTTGTTACGATACCGCCGGCAGCGCCTGACGGCCATCTGTCTTCATCATAAAGCCACATCTCCCCACCCGTTTTTTTTGCCTCATCCACGCATGCATTTATCATCTTAAACCATTCCTCAGAAAGATATTTTGTGCCAAGTCCGACCCGGGAATGCATAAACCCACCCGCAAAGCCCATTTTTCTCAAAATTCTAACCTGGTGTCTTAATTCTTGTTCTTCAAGTTTCCCGTTCCACGCCCAGAATGGCTTGCCCCGATATTGCACCGAAGGACTGGCAAAATTTTTTTCAATACTCATAATTATTCTCCTGATTTTAACTTCCCCAAACCAATTTTTACCTACTTTAAATACCATTCTACTTAAATTACTTATAGCGGTATGCTGTGTACTGAGTAAACAGTGTCTTTGGTGGCCATTGACCGGTCTTGCCCCACCATTCCACATGACCGTCAATATAGAGAAAATTCAGTCCACCAGAGTGCCGATAGGAGAGCACATTAGCATATCCATAGGTCATAGAACGGCCAAGGGTTTCGCCCAGAATAATCGTTTGTCCTGATGCTTGGGATAGTCGATACTGTTTACCCCAAGTAGGTATTTCGTATCCAAAAGCAGCATTCCATCCATAGCCAGGCCAATACTCCTTAGAGCCGCTGGGACATACAGCGAGCGTCCCTTTGGGCAGGTTTTGTCCCCAAAAATAGTTGGCACTTGGGTCAAGCCCAGTGTAAGGAGCAAGTAAATTTATCCAAGTCCTATAGAAGGGAGTTCCTTCCTCTATACAAAAGGGTATCCATTCATCATTATCCTGAAGATACATCGTAAAGGCTAAACCCCACTGCCTCAAATTACTCATACAGACCGCCTGCCTCGCCTTTTCCCTTGCTTGAGAAAGAGCCGGTAATAGCATTGCCGCCAGAATGGCAATAATTGCTATTACCACCAAAAGCTCGATTAAGGTAAAACCCTTTGTGTCTAGTCCACACATATTGGCGTTTTTTACTCGCCAACAAGTGTGTTCCCAAAACCTTTTTAAACATCCTCTTAAATGTTCTCTTAATCATTTTAACTCATTCCTCCTTTTTTCATTACTGCTTTTTTACCAGGAGACTTTGCCTTGCTGCTCCTTACCCTTTTTGGCGGTGGAGCACAGGAAGAACGTTCAATCAACTGGTTCTCAAGAATAATTTTTTCAGCATTACCGTTTTCTCCCGTAATCCTGCGAAGAAGTAACTCGCCAGCCTTTCTGCCCATCTCATATATGGGTTGATGAATGGTGGTAAGGGGAGGAATGAGAGAAGCAGTGAAAAATAAATTGTCGTAGCCAACCAACGATAAATCCTCTGGAATATTGAGCCCCAGCTGGTGACAGGTACGATAAACACCAAGAGCAAGCGGGTCATTACAAGCAAAGATTGCCGTTGGTGGTGTTTTCAGGAGAAGAAGTTCTAATGCATTTTGATAGCCACAACCCTCAGCCTCTAATTCAAGGTGACCGCTTTTTATCATTGAACGGTCAAAAGGAAGATTAAACTCAGTTAGGGCTCTCCGGTAACCTGCTAATCTTTCCCGAACACTGCTGACCTCTTGCCCAAAGATAAAAGCGATGCGGCGGTGTCCCAGTTTGAGAAGGTATTGTGTAGCCATATAGCTGCCTTTTTCATTATCGGAGGCAACATAATCAACCGAAAAACCTGTTATCTTCTGGTCAATAAAGACGAGAGGAACATTTTTCGCCAGTAGTTCTTTCAGGCTCTCATTTGCAGAAGAGGTTCGATTGATTGACACCGGAATCATAATGATGCCATCAATTCCCCTCTCTCTGAATTCAATGAGAGTCTGACGCTCTTTCTCGGCATTGCCTTCACTAATACTGATTATTAAGTGGTAGCCAAAACCACTCAAGACATTTTCAATACCCCGGAAAATTTCCAGCAGGAAAGGATTGCTCATACCACCGGTGAAGATAACCCCGACCAACTTATTATTTTTCTTTTTTTCTCCAGAGGTTACAAATGTGCCTTTACCCGGCGTTCCTCTCAGGAGTCCCTCGGCAATCAAATCGGAGATAGTGCGCCTGACAGTAATGGTACTCACCTGATAACAAGCGCAAAGCTCAGCCGTTGAAGGAATTTCCTCACCAGTTTTAAATTGACCCTGTTTAATTTTCTCCTGAATTATATTCTTAAGTTGCTGATGAAGGGGCATTGCGCTTGTTTTATCTAATTTTTTCATAACTTTATATACCTTTATATATAAATTATACCAAATAAAAAAATTACTGTCAAGAAAACTTAGCTTAAATCATAAAATGAGTAAAATTCCTATAAGGATTCAAGTGGAGATAGAGAGAATCGAACTCTCAACCTCCTGCGTGCAAGGCAGGCGCTCTCCCGATTGAGCTATATCCCCAAGTTTCTGTTTATAATACTCTATATTTTTTTTAGTGTCAATCAATTTGATAAACAAGGCAGATATAAAGTATAATTGTTTTAAAAAAGGAGGGATTAATAAATGGCGATAAAAAAGATTAAGGATGTTGTTTGCAGAAAAAAAATGACTGCAGAGGAAGCAAAGGAAAAAGCAGAGCACAATAAAATCATCTATTATTTCTGCAGTAAAAGGTGCGAAGAAAAATTTCTCAAAGCGCCGGAGAACTACCTTAAGTTGGTGGGGTAGGGTAGATGAGAGGGGAATAAAAAATGAATAGAAAAGAAGATTTTGCCGGAAAGGATACCTGGAGAATTTTTAGAATTATGGCTGAGTTTGTGGAAGGATTCGAGACTCTCTCTAATTTGGGTCCGGCGGTGGCGATTTTTGGTTCTGCCCGAGCGAAGAAGAGCAATAAATTCTATCAAAAAGCAGAAAAATTATCCCGGCTTTTGGTAAAGGAAGGGTACGCTGTAGTTACCGGTGCGGGTCCCGGCATTATGGAGGCGGCTAATAAGGGAGCATCAGAGGCCGGCGGAAAATCAGTGGGGTTGAATATTGAACTTCCTATGGAACAGGCATCTAATCCTTATGTTAAAACGCTTCTCACTTTTCATTATTTTTTCTGCCGGAAAGTAATGTTTGTAAAGTATGCCCGGGCTTTCTTCGTTTTTCCGGGAGGGTTTGGAACTCTTGATGAATTTTTTGAATCAACGGAACTTATCCAAACGAAAATAATTGAACCATTTCCGGTAATTCTGTTCGGAAAGAAATATTGGCAGGAATTATTTCGTTGGTTTGAGGAAACATTAATAATTAATGATTATATCCGCGTAAAGGATATGGAAATTTTTCATATCGTGGAAGAACCCCAGGAAGCAATAAAAATTCTAAAAAACTTCTATCAGTGATTCCCCCCAAACCATCCTCTTTCTTCCAATTCGGTAATATTGCCCGGGAAAGATTTCGTAATTATTTCCAGAACGCATTTCATTAAAGAAACAGCCCACATATCAGGGATGCCCTTGATGATAGCGGTTCGTTTTTTTTCACTCCCGTCAATCTCCTTGTTGATTTTATCTACAATAGAATTCAAATGTCCGGAAATTAGATTGACGGTTTTAGTTTTATTCTTGTAGGTATATTCTAATGCCCGCAGATTATATTTTTGAAATAGCATTTGAAGATAATTAATCTGCTGCTCTTCAAAACCTTCAAATTGCTTATTGAGCAGAGCGGAGGGAGTAATAATCAGAGGTTTTTCCATAATCATTTTTCCTTCTCTTACTTCAATTAAGGTATCCTTGATTAATTCGGTGGCGAGATAATAGTCAATATCGGTGGGAGAAAAAGTAAATAAAGTTTGTTTTACGGGTCTTAGGATTTCCGTTTTTTTTAACGCCTCTTCAAATTTTTTATATTTATCCATCTCCTTTCAACTCCCTTAAGTAAGAAGTAGCATATTCTAAACTTTGTGCGAAATTTCTTTGAACGAAACTGACGCTCCGCCTCGCCCTCGCTTCCGACGGCGATTTTTTCGGCGGGCTTAATTATTTCCTCCAATTTTTACTGCCTCCTCAACCGCATCAGATATATATTTTGATATCCAATCATATCTTTCTTTACTGTTAGCTCCTGACGGATTATAACATTTCACTATCGCAGACAACTTTTTCCCACTATCGCCGTAAGTTATGTAATCAAATGGGTTTTCTCCCTTTTCGGAAATATAACCATCTTGATTTTTTAAGCCGTAGATATGTATTCCCACTACACCCATATCAGCATTCCATGACTCTACTATTTCATAATTTATCCATTTCCGGTTTGCAGTTTTATTCCCAACGAGAACTACTGTGCATGAGCGATATTTCATTTGCTCTTTTATCCATTTTTTAATCGCATCATCACCACCTCTTGTGATTGTTTCCCAATCATTATCAGGCGCCGGCTTGTTTCCTTCAATGGCGCCAATACTGCGAACTGTTGAGGTGCGCCAAGAATCGGGTGCATAATGAAAGCTATAAAATACTTGTCTTTTTGTTGCCATAATTTAATTGAGTAAATATGTTACTAATAACATAATTCCAACCAGCGGTAGGTAAAAAAACAAAAGTGTTTCTGAAAACATCGAACATATCCAACTGTTTCTCTTGTCTTTTTTATACTCACTTGTATCCATAGAAAAATCGATCTCTTTTTCGTCTAACTTTCTAACATGATTGTATAAAGCCCTAAATAATCGCTCTTGCGAAAGGAAGTAGCCATCCAAAATCCAAAAAATAATAGCTGGAAAATAAACAACGAAAATGTAATTATGATTTGCGTCTTTTACAAACAAAGCGAAAAGCGCGGCAATTAGTGTTATTGTCCACCCTCTCAAGAAAAATAAATTGCCAGCCATTCGATTGATGACCCCTTGAATGAACTCGAGATGCTTTCTTTTATTCTCCATGAAAAAAAAGGTTAAATTATTCTTACTTCAAAACTATTTGTCCGCGCTTCTTTTTTCAGTAAGTCCAGGGTTTTCCTCTGCGTTACACTGAGTTCCTCTAAATCAAAATAATTTTCTATTGTCAATTTCAAAACAGGTTTCGGATTATAATTTCTGTCATCAATTTTTACATCTTCTAAATTTGTAAATAAAATCATTTTTAATAATCCGTCTTTTATATCTTCCAAAGACGGCAGAGAATTATTTTTGCTGTGCTTGCCTTCAATTAGAAAAACATTATTTCCTTTGACTTCGGCTTCGTCCGAAGTAAAATAATAATAACCGCCTAAATAATTTTGTATTGTAATTATTGCTTTTGTTCCCGATAAATTTTCTTTTGGCTGAATGGGGAAATTAAAGCAATCTATAATTCTGTTTGTAAAACCAAAAAATACCCATTAAAATGATGTTTAATTTTGAAAATACCAAAACTCTGTAATTCTCTCTTTGAGAATACCTCCTCCAACTTTTTGCGAGTATTCTGCTCGTGCTCTTCATTATGGCAAGGCAGAACAAAATTTAAGGTATCGTCTTTTATTTCCGGATATTTTTTGGAGTTAAGGATATTTCCTTCTGCTTTTACCTCGGTCATAATTCTAAATCTTAGTTTCACAGAAGATTTTTCCACATTACGTACTTTACTAAAACTTTGCTGTTGCGATAAAATGGAAATGATGGTCTGTTTTAACTCATCAGAAATTTCTTTTCCACTGCCCCTTAATTGCTCTTCCAATACTTGCTGAAAAGATTGACTGATGAGATTTTCTATACTAATGGTTTCAAAAAAACTTCCATAAACTAGACAAATTTTTGCGTGTTGTTTCTTCCTTCCTCTCACAAGATAAAATACATCTCTTATGGGCAAGGAGAATATGTCATTACCTGCTTTTTCCATCTGCTGTTTAATAATACTGCTTTCCCCAGTAATGATTTCCTCAATTTTTTTGCTTCTTGACGGAATGGTTGAATTAAAAGATGAAACCGTGTAAGAATCGCTGTCTTTCAGTTCAATCAGTTCTCCACCTGTGAATATTTTTCTGTCTTTATTAACACGAATAGCCAAATCAGGAAATACTCCTTTATTTTTACAGGACAACAACTTTCGGTCAAAATGGAATTGGTCTAACTTTTTAAGCCTCTTAAAAAGTTCTTTCTGTTGAACTAACGAATAAAAGAAATGATAGATAGAATAAATCATAATTTGAATAATTTAAGTTCTTCTTTCTTTTTTGGAACAGAAAAAACAGAATCAACATACCATATCTCTTTTAAGTTTTCTGTATAAATATATTCTTTATAAAACCTAAGCGCATTGTCGGCTCCGCTCATTTCCGCTAAACGGTGCTTGATACCCCTTACATTGTCCAAATCAATTTCAATTCCAATGGATTTTCTTCCCAATTGTTCAGCCACGACCAATGCAGTTCCGGTTCCAGCAAAAGGATCTAGCACGGTATCGCCTATTTTAGTAGATGAAAGGATTATCCTTAACAGCAATGCTATCGGAGATTGTTGTTTATGGAATCGTTCACCATTTTCTTTTCTAATAGCTTCATCTCCCGCAAAATAACCAGAAGTTAACTCTCTTATATCGTCCCAAACATCAGTTAAATAAACGCCATTTTCTCGTTCGTATTTATAATTTGGCGGTAATGGTGGAAAAATACGTAAACGATTAAAAACTCTCGGTCTATTCCCTTTAGTAGCAAAACCAATTACCTGATAATGCTTGCCGAGCTTGTTAGTGCAGGGAACAGCGGAGGTTTTTTTCTTCCAAATAATGAGATTTTGCAATGACCAGCCGGTTTCGCGAAGACACTCCAAGACAAATTCAGTATTCTTTTCTCGTTGCATAAAATAAATAGCGCCACCGTTAGAAGTGATTCCAAAAACATCTTTACAAACATCTTTCATCATCTGCCAATATTTATCTTCGGGCAAATTATCATTCCATGAATTGTATTCTTTGTCCTGATTAAAAGGTGGGTCTAAAAAAGTCAGATCAACCCCTTGCGGGATTTTTTCCCTTGAAAGATATTTTAAGCAATCTCCGTGTATGATTTTGTAATTATTCATAGTTTTCCCATTCTGATTGTTTTCTATCTAAATCAAGATATTTTTCCAAATAAGACAAAAATCCTTTATCGGAAAGCAATTGTTCTGCAGATGCAATCAGATTACTTCCTTCGTTTTTGTTCAAAACCCATTCTGACTCCCAAAATCTTGGCATATCTGAAGGGATATTCAGTTCTGATAATATGACATTAACAGTGGTTATAAAAGATGTCCTTTTCGTGTGATTGTGTGTTGCTTTTATGGCAAAAAGAATTTGTTTTTGTCTCAATTGAGATAGTAAAATTTTAAAGTTGTATTTATTTCCTTTAAAGATTTTCTTCATATCTATTATAAAAATTATACTACTTTTTTTGCTTTTACATCAACTTTTGAAGCTTCGCGAACTTCCTTAGGGATTGAGCGATAATTGAATTTGCCCTTTTGAAAAATAATAATGTTTTCCAGCAAATTATCAGGATAAAAATACATCGGATAAGGGTTTTGAAGCATTACCCCGCTACGACGACTAATTCTTAAATAACCATCTGGCTTTTTCCAAATAATTCTATCTCTGTATCTAAAACTGGCTTCTTGAAAAATTTTTGTCGCGTCAGCAACAATAGGAAATTTTTCACCGTTTATCAACATGTCGTCAATATTTAAAACAGCGATTCTTCCTTCTTGGAGAATCCTGTAAGTTTCCCGTGCAAATCGTCTCAAAACACCAAGGTATTGCCCGTAGTTCTTAAATAATCCTTTATAGTCAAACGGTGCATTAAAATACGGAGGCGAAGTAACCATTAAATGGACACTTCCATCAGGAATTTCTTCCATAGTCATACAATTTCCAATTATCAGTTTGTGGATTGTTGCCATGTTATTTTTATAATTAATACATTGTGGAGCGGGAGGGAGTTGGCGCCTCCGCTTCGCTCCGGTCGGCCCCCCGCCTATTCGTTACTCTTATTCATCGTAACTAACAGGGTCTCCTCACTGTGTTCGTCGGTCAGGGTGCTCACTGACTCGCACCCGACGCTATCTCGTGCTCCTTACTCGTCGCACAGCGTCCCTTTCAAATCCCTTACATAAGTGGTGGAGCGGGAGGGAGTTGAACCCTCATCTCTGGAGTGCGATTCCAGTATTCTCCCATTGAACTACTGCCCCTTTCAACGCTAAATTATAGCAAAATTAAAGGATTGTGGCAACTAATTTTTTCTCATTAGTGGCCTATTTCAGAACTTAGCCCCCTCACCTCCATCCTCTCCCCTTGGGGAGAGGAAACATAGATGAGGGGGAACTTTGAAATTCCATACAATAAATTAATTGTGTTAGGTATTGAACTCGAACATAGTCCAGTCATTGCGAGGCATAGCCGAAGCAATCCCCTCTATGAGATTGCGGAGTTTATCCCGAGCGAGATTGCTTCGCTGACGCTCGCAATGACAAACGAGGGACCTCGCTCGCAATGACATGCAAATATTACGTCACCGTATTTATGAAACCACCTATTGGCATAATATCCCCCTCTTTTTTAAATCTTCCCCTTTTACCGTTAAAGAAATTTTTCTTTCATTCTCATTAATGAAGGAAAGTTCAATTTTTAAATATTCTTCGGGAAGAAAATTCTTCGCTTTCTCGGCCCATTCAATGATTACTACCCCTTTGCCGGAGAAATATTCCTCGTAGCCAAGAGTGTTTAGTTCCTCTGCTCTTTTTAAGCGGTAAAGGTCAAAATGAAAAAGAGGGATTTTACCCGAATACTCTTTGACCAAGACAAAAGACGGGCTTCTTACCAGATTCCTTTTAATTCCTAACCCCTGGGCAATTCCTTTACTAAAAACAGTCTTGCCGGTCCCCAGTTCTCCGATGAGCGCAACCGTATCTCCCGGAAGAAGCAATTTTCCAATTTTTTTCCCCAATCTTTTGGTTTCTCCCGGGCTTTTACTAATTAGAATCAATGCCCTTTTCTCCATTAGCGATATCTTACTTTCAAAAAGTAATTCCTGTCAAACACTTGCAATTGATAACTATCTTATGTTATAATCACTTTTTAAATAAACGCAAGGAAAAAGGGGAAAGTAGGAAGATGAAAAAAATTAATAATTTAAATGCATAGGAATTTCCTTTTTTGGCGAACCTGAAAGGTTCGCACTACGTAGAACTAAGATGTAG
>PFWI01000193.1:11651-16072 GCA_002791075.1 bacterium (Candidatus Ratteibacteria) CG_4_9_14_3_um_filter_41_21
GATTATGCAAGCGGCAGTTTTAGAAGAAAAAGAAAAATTAGAACTAAAAGACATCCCCAAACCTATTCCGGAAGAAGGGGAGATTCTTATTGAGGTAAAATCCTGCGCCATTTGCGGAACGGATATCAAAGTTTTTCATCATGGACATAAGCATATTCATTTTCCCCGGGTAACCGGTCATGAAGTAAGCGGGATTATCGTTGCTCTCGGTAAGAATGTAGAAGAATATCAGAAGGGGGAAAGGGTAGCGGTAGCTCCGGCTATTCCTTGCGGAAAATGCTATTATTGCCGTCGGGGAATCGAGGCGATGTGCGAGAATCTTACCGCCATAGGATATCATTATGATGGGGGATTTGCTCAATTTATGAAGGTTCCCCGATTGGCAGTGAGCAATGGCTGTGTTAATCCTATCCCGGAAAATCTTTCTTTCCAGGAGGCATCTTTGGCTGAGCCTTTAGCCTGTGTCATTAATGGTCAGGAGTTGTCAAAAACAGGGTTAGGTGATACCGTAGCAATTATTGGCGCTGGCCCGATTGGCTGTTTCCATGCCGAATTGGCAAGGATAAAAGGGGCAAAGAAGGTAATTTTAGTTGAGATTTCTTCTGCGCGTCTGGAAAAAGCAAAATTTACCGGAAGTGATGTTTACATTAATTCTGGTAAGGAGAATTTACCGCAACGAGTACTTGAGGAGACCAAAGGTAGGGGGGCGGATAAGGTAATAGTTGCGGTTGGCTCCAAAAAAGCACAGGAAGATTCTTTAAAAATTGTTGCCAAATGCGGGATACTAAATTTTTTTGGCGGATTGCCCAAAGAAGATACTATCATTAATTTTGACAGCAACCTTCTTCATTATGGGGAATTCTATGTGGTAGGAACCCATGGTTCTGCGCCAAGGCATAACCAACTTGCTCTGGATATTTTAGCCGCGGGAAAAATTGATGCGAAGGCGTATATTACTGAAAAATTTTGTTTAAGCGAAATTAAAAAAGGTTTAAAGATGGCTGAAGACAAAAAAGGTTTAAAGATAATCATTCAACCATAAGAAAAGCACAGATAAAACAATGTAACCACGAATTTATCGAATTATACGAATTAAAAAGTAATAAAGCAAAAGTCCTTAATTAGAGAAATTCGCGTAATTCGTGGTTAAAAAAGTTATGGAAATAAAAAAAGAAGAAGCGGTTTTTCTCCTCAAAAAGATGATGCAAATCAGGCAGTTTGAGGACAAAATCTGGGAACTCCTTAGCAAGAATATCGCCCAGGGAGGCTCTCATCTCTACGCCGGAGAAGAGGCGGTAGCGGTGGGGGCAATCTCGGTTTTAAATCCGGATGATTACATTACCTCTACCCATCGGGGTCATGGTCATGCGATTGCCAAGGCCGGCAAATTGCCTGAATTAATGGCTGAGATTCTGGGAAAAGCAACCGGGGTTTGCAAAGGAAAAGGAGGCTCTCTTCATCTCGCCGACCTTTCCCAGGGTAATCTGGGCGCCAATGGAGTAGTGGGAGGGAGCCTTGGAATTGCCACCGGAGCAGGCCTTTCCATTAAATTAAGAGGAACCAAACAACTGGTAGTTTGCTTTTTTGGTGATGGGGCAACTAACCAGGGAATCTTTCACGAATCCTTGAATATGGCGGCTAAATGGTCCCTGCCGGTAGTTTACCTTTGCGAAAATAATCTTTATGGAATGTCGGTTTCGGTAAAAAGGGCATCAGCAGTAGAGGATTTAACCAAAAAGGCGTTGGCCTATGATATGCCCTCTGAGAATATAGATGGAATGGATATTCTGGCGGTAAGAAAAACAGTAAGGAAATGGGTGGATTTTGCCCGGGACGGAAAAGGCCCGAGTTTTATCGTTTGCGATAGCTATCGTTACTATGGACACAGTAGAAGCGATGCTAAGGTTTATCGCACTCGCGAGGAGGAAAAGTTTTGGAAAGGGAGGGACCCCATTATTCTTTTTGGTAAAAAGTTGATTGAAGAAAATATCCTGCAGGAAGAGGAAATAAAAGGTTTGGAGAGCGAAGTTTTTGATGAGATTGAGCAGGCCACAAAATTCGCTATGGAAAGTCCTTTACCGAAACCGGAAGCCTTATACGAGGATTTGTATGTCTAAATATAACGTAATAAATATTAGCACATCATATGATTACAGTGATTATAAAAGAGATTACAGTGATAAAATTAAAATCAAGTTCTTTAATCACCGTAATCATTGTTAAAAATCTCTGTAATCAATAATTTTATATAAAATGAGAGAGATTACTTATCGGCAGGCATTAAACGAAGCATTAGTTGAAGAGATGGAAAGAGACGAGAGAGTATTCCTGATGGGAGAGGACGTTGGCCCCTATGGCGGAGCATACGGAGTTAGCAAAGGGCTGATTGAGAAATTTGGGGAAGAGCGTGTAAGGGATACCGCCATCTCGGAAGCCGCAATTATTGGCGCGGGGCTCGGAGCGGCGATGACCGGGATGCGGCCCATTGTTGAGATTATGTACATTGATTTTATTGGAATCTGTATGGGCCAGATCAATAATCAGGTGGCCAAAGTTAGGTATATGTTCGGAGGAAAGACAAAAGTTCCTTTAGTGATTAGGACTGAAGGAGGAACGGGGAGAACTCTCGGCGCTCATCACTCCCAAAGTTTGGAGTCTTGGTTTATCCATATACCGGGAATAAAGGTGGTAATGCCGGCTACTCCTTATGATGCCAAAGGACTCCTTAAAACTTCTATCCGTGATGATAATCCCATTCTCTTCATTGAGCATAAAATGCTTTACAATCGCAAAGGAGAAGTTCCTGAAAGTGAGTATTTAGTTCCCGTCGGAGAAGCTGAAGTGAAACGGGAAGGTTCTGGTGTTACTCTGATCACTTATTCGCAAATGCTTTTTTATTGTCTGGAGGCAGCAGAAGAACTGGAAAAACAAGGAATTAGCGTTGAAATAATTGACCTTCGGACTCTTCTCCCTTTGGACATTCAGACCATTGTTGAATCGGTAAAGAAGACTAATCGGGCGATAATTGTGGAGGAAGATTGCAAAACCGGAGGAACGGGAGCGGAGATTGGGATGCAAATTATGGAGAATGCTTTTGATCACCTTGACGCTCCAATTAAAAGGGTGGCCGGAGCAGACGTTCCGATGCCTAAAAGTCCGAATTTAGAGAAATTAGCCATTCCCAGCAAAGAAGATATTATCAAAGCGGTAAAAGAGATTCTAGGGAAATGATTAAAGAAATTATTATGCCCAAACTTGGGGAGACCATGGAAGAAGGGTATCTCCTCAACTGGTTAAAAAAAGAAGGTGAAAAGGTAACTAAGGGAGAACCGCTTTTTGAGGTGAGCAGCGATAAGACAAATTTTGAGGTAGAAGCAGAGAAGGATGGCTACTTAAGGAAAATTCTTGTCCAACCGACAGAGACGCCGATTCCGGTGACTAAGGTAATTGGCTATCTATCAGACAGCGTGACCGAAGAATTACCCGAGACAAAGTCCGAAGGAGAAGTAAAAAAAGAGAATAAAGAGCGGATATCTATTTCTCCTTTAGCGAAAAGATTGGCTAAGGAGAAAGGTATTGACCTTACCAAAATTAAAGGCACTGGAGCCGGTGGAAGGATTGAAAAGGATGATCTTCTAAAGATTAGCCTGGGAAATGGAGATGAGGAGTTTGAAAGAAAATCCTTAACCGGAACAAGAAAAATTATTGCCCGGCGAATGTCAGAAAGCAAAAAAAATATTCCTCATTATTATCTCCAAGCCGAGATTGAGATGGAAGCAATCACTAAGTTAAAAGAAGAACAAAAATTTTCCTATACTGATTTTATTCTCCGAGCCTCGGCCAAGGCTTTGAGTGACTTTCCTTTAATGAATGCCATAATTATCGGCGAAGAGGCTAAGATCTATAAAAAAATTAATATTGGTTTGGCAATTTTAGGTAAAAAAGGACTTCTGGTCCCGGTGATTAGGAACCTGGAAAAAAAGAGTTTAGCCCAAATTAGTCAGGAGAGGATTTCTCTTAAAGAGAAAGCAGAACAGGATAAACTATCCCCCGATGATCTTAGAGGGGGAACATTTACCATTTCAAATTTAGGAGTGTTGGGAGTGGATAATTTTGCCGCCATTATCAATCCTCCGGAGGTTGGGATTTTAGCTTTAGGAAAGATTAAAGAAATCCCGGTTGTGGCTGAAGGAAAAATTCAAATAAAAAAGGTAATGAGGGTGACTCTCTCAGCTGACCATCGGCTGATTGATGGCGCTTATAGTGCGCAATTTCTAAACCGGATAAAAGAAATACTGGAGAATCCCAAAGAATAAATAAAATGAAACCACGAATTTCTCGAATTTCACGAATTAAAACTTTTGACAGGATTAACAGATTAAAATCAGGATTATAAAAATAAAATCCTGACAAATCTCCGG
>PFWI01000055.1 GCA_002791075.1 bacterium (Candidatus Ratteibacteria) CG_4_9_14_3_um_filter_41_21
TACCCGCTGGGCTTCTCCGCCGGAGAGAGTAGTGGCGGATTGTCCCAACTCCAGATAGCCCAGCCCGACATCATTTAAAGTTTCTAATTTTCCTCTGACCGAGGGGATATTCTCAAAAAACTTTAAAGCTTTTTCAATCTTCATTGCCAGGACTTCCGCGATATTTTTCCCTTTGAAGCGGATTTCAAGAGTTTCCCGGTTATACCTTTTTCCTTGGCAGACCTCGCAGGGAACCTCAATATCCGGCAAAAAGTGCATCTCAATCTTGGTAATCCCGTCTCCCTGGCAGGTGCCGCATCTCCCATCTTTGACATTAAAACTAAAACGCCCCGGTTTATAACCGCGCATTTTTGATTCGGGAAGCCGGGAAAAGACTTCCCTTACCGGGGAGAATAGTCCGGTATAGGTAGCCGGGTTACTTCTGGGGGTTCGGCCGATGGGCGACTGGTCCACTAAAACCACCTTATCAATCAGGTTTGCTCCCAGAATAGCCTTGTGTTTCCCCGGTTTTTCTTTGCTGTGATAGAAAATTTTGTTTAAGCCATTGCGTAAAATCTCATCGACCAGGGTGCTTTTTCCCGAACCGGAGACTCCGGTAACGCAGATAAAAAGCCCCAGGGGGATCTTAACATCAATATTTTTCAGGTTATGTTCCGCAGCGCCCAGAATCCTCAAAAATCTATTCTCTTTTGGTTTTCTTCTTGCAGAGGAAACCTTAATCTTTAATTCTCCCTTTAGATATTTCCCGGTAAGGGAGGATTTACATTCCAGGATATTCTGGAGATTTCCCTTGGCAACAACTTTTCCGCCGGCAAGCCCTGCTCCCGGACCCAAATCCACCAGATAATCAGCGGTTCTGATAGTGGTTTCGTCATGTTCGATAATCACGACAGTATTGCCGAGGTCTCGCAATCTTTTTAACGTAGCTAAGAGCTGGCGGTTGTCCCGCTGGTGCAGGCCAATGGTGGGTTCGTCCAGAATATAAAGCACCCCTACCAGACCGGAGCCGATTTGCGTGGCTAACCTGGTTCTCTCTGCTTCGCCTCCGGAAAGAGTGTGGCTCATTCTATCTAAGGTAAGATAATCAAGGCCTACCTCGCTCATAAATCCGAGCCGGCTTTTGATTTCCTTTAAAATTTGGGAAGCGATGAAGGCTCTGCGTTTTTCCAGTTTTAGACGGGAAAAGAAATCCATCGCCTGAGTAATGGACATTCTGGTGATGTCCAGGATTGATTTTCCTTCAATGGTAACGGCTAAGGATTCTTCCCGGAGCCGTCCTTCTTTGCAGGCTGGGCAGGGGAGTTCCCGCATATACTTTAAGATTTCGGTCCGGCGGAATTCACTCTCGGTCTCCCTCATTCTTCTTTCCAGGTTGTGAATTACCCCTTCGAAATTAAGTTCCTGTGAACCATAGAGGATAATGTCTAAATCCTTTTTCTTGAAATCGGAGACAGGACTGTCCAGGTCATAGCCGAGATGATTGGCTATTCGTCGCAACTTCCTGCGGTAATGAAGGAAGATTCCTCTACCCCCGGCCTCATGCCAGGGCTTAATCGCCCCTTCGTAAAGAGTTTTGGACTTGTTCGGAATAACCAGATCAGGGTCAACCTCGATCTTAAACCCTAACCCCTTGCAGACCGGGCAGGCACCATAGGGACTGTTAAAAGAGAACATTCGGGGGGTTAATTCCTCAAAAGAAACATCGCAATGAGGGCAGGCATAATTCTCGCTATAAAGAGATTCTTTTCCGTCAAGACTGGCTATTACCAGCCCCTTTCCTAACTTGAGGGCTACCTGGATTGATTCGGCTAACCGGGATTTATTCTCCTCCTTTAGAGAAAGTTCGTCAATAATCACTTCAATCCGGTGCATCTTGTATCTGGCTAAGGAGATTTTTTCGGCTAAATCATAAATTTTCCCGTCCACCCTTACCTTAACAAAGCCGGATTTCTCAATATCCGGAAAAAGTTCCCGGTATTCACCTTTCCTGCCTCTGACGATGGGGGCTAAAATCTGAATATGAACGCCGCGGGGATGCTTTTCTATTCTTTCGCAGATTTCCTGAAGACTCTGCCGGGAAATAACTCTCCCGCATTTGGGGCAGTGGGGAATACCCACCCGGGCAAAAAGGAGGCGGAGATAGTCATAAATCTCGGTGGTGGTGGCTACCGTGGAGCGGGGATTGGAAACTGCCTTTCTTTGCTCAATGGCAATGGCAGGAGGAAGTCCGCTGATATAATCTATGTTTGGTTTTTTCAGTTGCTCAAGGAACTGCCGGGCGTAGGCCGAGAGGGACTCAATGTAGCGGCGCTGTCCTTCCGCATAGAGGGTATCAAAAGCTAAAGAAGATTTACCCGAACCGGAAAGCCCGGTAATGACAATGAGTTTATTGCGGGGGAGGGCAAGGTTGATATTTTTAAGATTATGCTCGCAGGCTCCTTTAATGACAATTTCATTTTCTGCCATAATCGTGTAAGTAAGGGAAAATGGGAAACAGGGGAAAATACCCCGTCCCTTCGGGACACCCCTTTTGTAAGAAAAGGGGAATGAATCTCTATATTAAGTTTTCTTTTTCCCTCTTTCCGTCTTTATCCCCTTTTTCCTTGTTGTTATTTTATTGTAACCTAACCGGGAAGATTTTACAATAAACCATTTTCTTATCTTTGTTTTATGTGATATTATTTCTGGGAGAAATGGAGCAAAAAGAGAGATTGCTTACCGCTTTAAAAGGAGGTATCCCGGATAAAGTACCTAATTTTGAAGTTTGGTGGGGAGGAAATGAAGGAATTGAGGAATACTTTCTGGGTCGTCCAGTTATAAAACCACGAATTGCTCGACCCCGTATTAAATACGGGGTAAAGAAGAATAAGTCATTCTGAGTGAAACGAAGAATCCCGAGATGCTTCATTGCATTCAGCATGACAATCAGAGTAATTCGTGTAATTCGTGGGATGAAGCTGTTCCCTTTGTTATTAAACTTGGTTTTTCTGCTCTGCATGGTATTGAAAAAGCATGTAATAACTTGGGTAAAATTAAAGAAAAATTTGGCAAAGAAATTTCTCTACTGGGCAATATGGACATCGTTGATTTAACTAAGAAAAGTCCGGCACAAATTGAAAAAGAAACGAAGGATATGGTAAACTCTGGAATGACTAATGGTGGCTATGTCGCTGGCTGCAACATCCTTGTGGCAAAATATATCCCGGCAGAGAATTATCTTGAATGCATAGGAATTTCCTTTTTTGGCGAACCTGAAAGGTTCGCACTACGTAGAACTAA
>PFWI01000291.1 GCA_002791075.1 bacterium (Candidatus Ratteibacteria) CG_4_9_14_3_um_filter_41_21
CAGACCAGCCGACGCCTCCCCATATTGTAGAAAAACTGCGGGAAGTTGCTTTGGACCCTAAGGCGCATCGCTATAGCGCTTCCCGAGGAATCAAGCATTTAAGAAAAGCAATCTGTGATTGGTATGAAGAGAAATTTAACGTAGAACTTAACCCGGAAACAGAGGCCATCGCAGTGATTGGCAGTAAGGAAGGGATTAGCCATTTGATGCTGGCTATTCTCAATAAGGGAGATACCATTCTTATTCCTAATCCGACTTATCCTTCTCATCTTTACTCGGTGATTATTGCCGGGGGCAATATCTACGATATTCCCTTATTGCCGGAGAACGATTTTCTACCCGATTTTTCTCTTACCTTTCTTGGTCGATATCCTAAACCAAAGGCACTTCTTTTGAGTTATCCCCATAATCCGACTACCGCAGTGGTAAACCTGGAATTTTTTGAGAAAGCGGTGGAATTTGCTAAAAAAAATGACCTTTTTGTGATTCATGATTTAGCCTATTCTGAAATTTGTTTTGATGGATACAAGAGTCCAAGTTTTCTCCAGGCCAAAGGAGCAAAAGAGATTGGAATGGAATTCTGCTCCCTTTCCAAGACCTATAATATGGCCGGCTGGAGAATTGGCTTTGCGGTGGGCAATAAGGACCTTATTGGCGCTCTGGCTAAATTAAAGACCTACTATGACTACGGGATTTTTACCCCGATTCAGGTTGCCGGAATCACTGCTCTGAGGGAGTCTCAGGAATGTGTAAACGAGATTGTCGCTACCTATCAGAGAAGAAGAGATGCTCTTGTCTCCGGTTTAAATTCCATGGGCTGGAAAGTGGAGAAGCCAAAGGCAACGATGTACGTATGGGCAAGGATTCCCGATAAATTTCAGAAAATCGGCTCAATGAAGTTTTCCCTGGACCTGCTGGATAAAGCAGAAGTAGCGGTTAGCCCGGGGATTGGCTTTGGCAAATTCGGGGAGGGATATGTAAGATTTGCTCTGGTAGAAAATGAGCAAAGAATCAAACAAGCCGTAAAAAATATCAAAAAATTTATAATCTAAAGTGGAAAATATAGAGAAAAAAACAGAAAGAATTTCTGTCTGGTGGAAGGGAGAAATTACTGATCGAGCCTGTTGTTCTTTTGCGATTCCCAAACAGAATAAGAAGAAAACGGCAGAAGAAAATGAACCTTCATTAAACAGTTATTGGTTATCCGAGAATGAAGAACCTGATTTAGAGAGTTTGGTTAATCGACAAATAGAAATTATCAATTCAAATGTTTATTTTGGGGAGGAAATGCCAACATTTCCTCATAAGTATGGACGACGTGGAACACCAATGATTTTAGCTGCTTACTTGGGGGGAAGGGTAAAATTTAGAGAAGATACAGTTTGGGTAGAACCAGTGATTGAAAATTGGAAGAAATTTAAAATTCATTTTGATTCGGAAAACATCTGGTATAGAAGGAGTTACAATTTTTTTAAATTAGCGGTGGAAAAGTGTAGCACACATAATATTATTCCCTGGCTTCCCGATTTTGGGGATGCTTTAACCGTATTTTCTCTTTTGCGAGGGACAGAAAGATTACTCCTTGATTTAGTTGATGATAAAAAAGCGGTTTTAGAAGCCAGGGATAGATTTATTCAGCTCTGGCCAGAATTCCATAAGAACTTCTACCAACTGTATGCTCACAAATTCCCTGGCGATAGCTCCTGGCTTGTTTGGGCTCCGGGAAAAACCTATGCCTGCCAATGCGATTTCAGCACGATGATTTCGCCCGAGATGTTTAAAGAATTTGTTGTGCCGGAGATAGAGACAATCGGCAAATATTTAGATTACATCATCTGGCATCTGGATGGTCCGGATGAAATAAGGCACCTGGATATCCTTTTGAATTTGCCACAAATAAAGGCAATTCAGTGGGTTCCGGGGGCAGGAAATCCTCCCGCGGTAAAATGGTTTCCAATGTTAAAAAAGATTCAGGAAAAAGGGAAAAGTCTCATCATTTATGCTGAAGACGAAACGCAGGTAAAAATTTTATTGAAGGAACTTTCTCCCCGGGGACTATTTATTTCCGGAGGATTTACCGGTAAAACAGAGAAAGAAGCGGAAGAATTTATGAAGATGTTCTCCCAATGAAGATTTTAGATAAGATGACCCCACGAGAACGATTTATTGCCGCATTGGAACGAAAATTTTTGAAGGGACGAGTTCCTCATTTTGAATTGGTTTTCTTTCTTACCATGGAGGCTTTTGGCAAGGTGCATCCTTCTCATCGCAGTTACCATCAATGGGGGCAGATGAGTGAGAAGGAACGAAATCTTCATCGGAATGAGATAGCTGATATTTATATTGTTACCGCAGAAAGATTTGAGCATAGTGCTATTTTTCTGCATCCTAATCCTAATACTGAAGAAGAAACTTTATGGAAACATTATGCCTATTCTTGACCAGCTTGTAGAGGCTCATC
>PFWI01000166.1 GCA_002791075.1 bacterium (Candidatus Ratteibacteria) CG_4_9_14_3_um_filter_41_21
GTTTCCTCTCCCCAAGGGGAGAGGATGGAGGTGAGGGGGCTAAGTTCTTTTGCAAAGCAATGAGAAATGCCATCAGGATAAATGCCCCGGGAGGAAGAATCATCAGGATAAAAGGATGATAATTCCCCGGCATAATCATTTTACCAAAAATAGTGCCGGCACCTAAAACTTCCCGGATAACCGCGATAAGAACGATAACAATGGTAAAACCGGCTCCCATTCCCACCGCGTCAGCGAAGGAAAGAAAAAGATTGTTTTTGCAGGCAAATGCCTCCGCCCTCCCTAAAACGATGCAGTTAACCACAATTAAGGGGAGAAAGACTCCTAAATTCCGGTGCAGTTGCGGGCTGTAAGCGGCTACTAAATAGTCGGTGATGGTAACAAAAGTGGCGATGACCACGATAAAAATCGGAATCCGGATATGATGAGGAGTGAATCGGCGCAATGAGGAAATAATGATATTGGAGAAAAGAAGGACAAAACTAAAAGCAATTCCCATCCCCAAAGCATCGGTCGCTGAGGTGGAGACAGCCAAAACCGGACAAAGCCCCAGAAGCAATGCTAAAATGGGATTCTCCGGGAAGAGGCCTTTGCTAAAAACATTAATCCATCTTTTCATCAAGGTTATTATACTATTCTTTAGCGTCTCTTGACAAGACCGACAGGAAAAGTAAGATTATAGCCTAAAAGACAATTATGCAAAAGAAAATAAATTCTCTTCCTTGCCGGCGCAATTCTCCGCTTCGGGCAAGGTTGAAGGCAAATTAATCTTTTTGGGGAACTGCGATTTAAAAGTAAAGAAAGAGGACGATTTTTCCGGAAGGACAGGTTTGTTAATGCCCAGCGCGATATCCCTAACCTATTTTTCCTATCTGGTAACCCAGGCCGGGGCCTTGCAAGGTTTTGGTAGAGGCTTCTCCGTCCTTTAACTGAAAGAGTTCAGGGTGGACTCTTTCTTCCTTCTCGGAGGCAAAAGGTATAAATTGGCGCGCGTTTGCCTCCACTCCTTTAATGGGATTGATTCTGGCGGCTAATCCGATTGACTGGATCAAAGAGAGTTTGGGATTGGTTAAATCCTGCACGCTATAGGGAATTTTTTCTTCGCTGGCTTTGGCCATCAGGATTAAACTGGCGGATTGTCCTTTGCAGGTTTTCAAAGCAATTCCTGACCAGCCAAGTTCTTTGGCCCGTTCAAAATTTTCCAGATTAACCAGGGATTCGTCAAGAAGGATCGGTTTAATTTGAGAAAGTTTATGCAAATCGAAAGCGTGAGCATTTAAATCTCTTTCGGTAGGCTGTTCAAAATACAGAATTTCCTCAAAGGCACGGGGAGATTTTTCTTTGATTTTATTAAGCATTTCAACAAGATATTCGGGACTCTCGCATTGCTCGTTAGTGTCGCCGCTAAAAAACAGTTTACCTCTATTTTGAGAAGTTTTTATCTCATGGGAAAGTTTCACTATCTCCAAAACCCGGCGGATATCCCAATTCAAATCATTCCCTTTTAATTTAATCTTCAGGCAGGTAAGCCCATCCTTTTCTATCCATTCCTCCAGAGAATTTGGCAGGCCATCGGCTGGGATATCGCTCTCATCAACCTCGTTTTTTCTCAATTTATCCAACCCTCCGACCAAATGAAAAACCGGAATTCGGGGAAGGTATTCTTTTCTGAGGTAATCAGCGATATACTTTCCTTTAAATTCTTCCCCTAACCAGGGGGAGAGGTCCGACATAAATTCCCTTCCGTATCCGTTATAAACGGAGATTTCGTTGACCTTGCCGAAGGCATCGTGAAGGGCGGCATCAATCGGAGAAGCGCAGATAAGAGCGCCTAAAAATGGCATTTCAAAATTGTAGGGGCTTGATTTATCAAGCCCGCGGGTCGGATAAATCCGACCGCTACAGGTTAATTTATTGCAAACCTCCTTATTTATCCTCTTAAATTTCTCTTCAAGATTAAAGAAAATTTCAATGGGATGGCCAAACTCCTTATATGAAGCAAAGAGCCGGCAAAGTTTCTTGGTCATCTCCTTCATTGTTTCTTCTCTCTGCTGATGTTCAATAACCTTGCTTGGCCAGGCCCAGCCGTCGGAAAGAAGAATTCCGCCAAAACCCTCGGCTGCTTCTCCCCGGTGATTCTCCACCTTCACCCTTACCTGGCTGTAGGCGGTGTCTTCTACCACCACCGCGCCAAATTTCAAGGGGGTGCGAAACTTCAAAGGAGTAAAAGAGGCTTCTACCTCTAAAATTTTGATATCCGATTGCATTTTGCCGAAGATAACATATTTTCAGGAGAAAAGCAAAGGTTTTTCTTGATACCATAGGAATTTTCTTTTTAACTTTCATCCACGAATTAACACGAATGAACACCAAGAAAACAATTATTTAAGAATTAACTAAAATATCTATAGTTCTTATTCGTGTGTATTCGTGGCTAATTTAATTGCATAGGAATTTCCTTTTTCTAACCACGAATTAACGCGAATTACTCTAATTCGTAAAATTCGATAAATTCGTGGTTTTATAACTTGTTGTATGGAATTTCAAAGTTCCCCCTCATCTATGTTTCCTCTCCCCAAGGGGAGAGGATGGAGGTGAGGGGGCTAAGTTCTTCTTTTTTTCTTGACATTTTGTAAGGCAAGGTTGTATAATTAAAAATATCCAGGTTAAGGGAAGTCCGTAAAGTGGACACGCTCCCGGCGCTGTAAGAAACGACGAAAGCTCAAAATTGCGCTTCGTAAGTAACAAGCTTACTTTAGTAGCAATATGGAGAGTCTACGCTTGCATTTGACAGACTCCCAAATACCACTGCCCGCCATAGGCGGATGGGAAGGTGAGCGAGTAGGCTTGAGTTTCAAGTCAGAAGACCTGCCTGGATAGAAGTTTCTTTTTTCTTCGCGGAAAGAAAAAGTAAAAGGGCCAAGAAATCAGGGTGCAGCCCTTGACAACTAATTTTGTCAAGGGCTTTTTATTTTACTTATGGGGAAAATAATTTTTGTTACCGGGGGAGCAAGAAGCGGGAAGAGCAAATTTGCCTTAAAATTAGCAAAAAAGTTTGGCAAAAAGGTTATTTTTCTTGCCACCGGTCTGCCTAAAGATAGAGAGATGGAGATAAGGATAAAAATCCATCAAAAGAGCCGCCCTAAAGATTGGAGAACAATTGTCGAGGAGAAAGATGTTCTTAAAGCAATCAAAGGAATCAAAGACTCTTTCTGCCGTCTTTTGCTTATTGACTGTTTAACCCTTTTCGTCTCCAACCTTCTTCTCGCTGATAAAAAGGAGAAAGAAATCTTAACTGAAGTAAGAAATATAGTAAAACTATTGCGAAAAGCAAAATATACTACCATTATTGTCTCCAACGAAGTAGGCGATGGAGTTGTTCCGGTTAATAAATTAGCCCGGAGATTCAGGGACGTAGCCGGATTGGCTAATCAGACCGTAGCTGAAAACGCCGATGAGGTATATCTGGCGGTAGCCGGAATACCGATAAAAGTGAAGTAACCACGAATAAACATAAGAAAAAAGGAGAAAAAATGTTTACCGTTATTGGAGAAAGAATCAATATGACGCGGAAGAAAATCAGGGATGGAGTATGGAACGGGAATATTGCCTTTATCCAGAATGAAGCAAGCAAACAGGCCAAGGCGGGCGCAACCCATATTGATATCAATGCGGGGGGGGACCCTTCCAAAGAGGTGGAGGATATGAGATGGCTTACCAGGGTGGTTTCCGAAGCAATCGAACTTCCTTTAGTGTTTGACTCGGCTAATCCGCTGGCTTTAGCAGAGGGACTCAAAATATGTCCTCGCCCCGGCACCATCATAAATTCCGTCACCGGGGAGAAAAAACGCTTGACTGAGATTTTACCGCTGGTAAAGAAATATAAAACCGGCGTAGTTGCTTTAACGATGGATGACCGGGGAATACCGGAGGATTACGAGGGACGGATGAGAGTTGCCCGGGAACTGGTCAAGGTAATTGAGGCGGAGGGAATTTCCCGGGATAGAATTTATCTTGACCCTCTGGTTCGCCCTGCCTCTACCAATCCCGGCCAGAGCAGGTTTGTTTTGGAGGTTATCAAAGATATCAGGAAACAGTTTCCCCATATCCATATTACTTTAGGATTGTCTAATATCTCTTTTGGACTTCCGGTCCGCAACAACTTAAACAAAGTTTTTTTGGCGATGCTGGTTGCCGCCGGATGCGATGGAGCGGTGATTGACCCTACCGAGGCCGGAATGATGAATACGCTGTTTTCTTCCCGGGCGGCTCTGGGTTTGGATGAATACGGAATGGACTACATCAAGGCTTACCGGGAAAGCCGGTTAAAATAGTCTTAAAGCAAAAGGGAGATGGAAGATAATTGTTTGACTTTCTAATATAAATTTGCTAATGTAAAAACAGTTCTTTGAAAAATTTATTCTCTGCTACCATATAAACGGAGGAAGCGATGGTGCGATTCCATCCGCTACCCCGTAACAGTGATCTTTTTCAAAAAAGTGAGCCTGGTCGACCGTTTATATTGGGAAAGTATCTTCGCGGGAAGAAAAGAAAATTTAAGCCCAACTTTCTTGAAAAATCCGTGAAGGTTGGGCTTTTTTGTTTCTTTCATAGAAAGAAGCTGAAGGGGGGAATTATGGAGAGAATCAGGGAGATAGTTGAAAGAATCAAGCCGGTTGACCAGAGACTTATGGAAAAGACGCAGAAGAGATTGGACAATCTTACCAAGCCGATCGGGAGTATGGGAAAGCTGGAAGAATTTGCCAAGAGAATCACCGGCATCACCAGAAAAGATAATCCTTCACTGGAAAAGAAAGCAATCTTCACCTTTGCTGCTGACCATGGTGTTGCCGAGGAAGGAGTGAGCGCCTATCCCTCTGAGGTTACCGCCCAGATGGTTAATAATTTTTTATCGGGAGGAGCCGGCATCAATGTATTAGCCCGGCACCTTGGAGCAAGGGTGGTAGTGGTGGATATGGGGGTGAAGGAAGATTGCCACGTCGTCCGCTTTAAAGAGTGGACTCCTCGCAATGACACTTCGTGTCAGTTAAAAATTAAGAAGATAAATTATGGGACAAGGAACATAACAAGGGAACCGGCAATGACTAAAAAAGAGGCGATTGCCTCAATCTTAGCCGGGGCAGAGGTCTTTGAAGAAGAGCATAAGAAAAATGGCATTGATATTATCGGAATTGGTGAGATGGGCATTGGAAATACAACAGCGGCCAGCAGTATCCTTGCCGCAATCACCAGGGCAAGAGTAGAGGATGTTACCGGCCGGGGGACCGGGATTGATGACAAACAATTGAAGAATAAGATTAAAGTAATCAAAAAAGCATTAATGCTAAACCAACCTGACCCGGCGAACCCGATTGATGTTTTAACCAAAGTTGGCGGTTATGAAATTGGCGGGTTGGCCGGTGTTGTTCTGATGGCTGCTGCCAACAAGGTTCCGGTAGTGATGGACGGTTTCATCTCTACTGTCAGCGCGCTTATCGCCACTCAACTGGCTCCTTTAGTTAAGGATTATCTCTTTGCCTCCCATAACTCGGTGGAAATTGGCCATAAGATTGCCCTGAAAGCAGTCGGTCAAAGACCAATGTTTGATCTTGAGATGAGATTGGGGGAGGGGACCGGGGCAGCCCTGGCGATTAATATTATCGAGGCCGGAGTCAAAATTTTGGAGCAAATGGCAAGTTTTGCCGAGGCCGGAGTCTCAGAGAAAATACGAAACCACAGAAAAATAATGTAACCACGAATTAACACGAATGAACACGAAAAAAATTAAAGAATAGTCATTGCGAGGCATAGCCGAAGCAATCCGACGAAGTCGTTGCGAGGAGTCCGCCCAGCAATATTGGCGGACGACGTGGCAATCTCATCTTTTTCATAGAAGTGAGGGATTGCCACGCTCATTGTCATTCGCTCGCAATGACAGCTACGCTGTCAGTTCTTATTCGTGTGCATTCGTGGCTAAATAAATTTATGGTAAAGAAATTTTTAGCGGCATTACAGTTTTTAACCATTATTCCCATACCCAGAGGAATAAGGATAGAGAAGCAGGATTCAGCCGGCTCGCTGATTTTCTTTCCTCTGGTTGGTCTGTTTATGGGCGGAGCCTTGCTTCTGATGGAGATTTCTCTGAACAAATTTGTTTCCCCTCTTATTCTTAACCTGCTCCTCCTGTTGGTCTGGGTTGGTATTACCGGGGCTCTCCACCTGGATGGTCTTGCCGATACGGTTGATGGTTTCTCCGGGGGCAGGAATAAAGAGGAAATCTTAAAGATTATGACCGACAGCTGCATTGGGGCTAAAGGCGCAGCAGCATTGATTCTTTTTCTGGGAGCAAAATTTCTTTTCCTTTGCCAATTGCCCTTTACCTTTCGTAATTATGCTTTGCTTTTTACTCCTGCTTTAGGTCGCTGGGCAATGGTTTTGGCAATGACTTTTTCTTCTTATGCCAAAAAGGAAGGATTAGGAAGGATATTTGTTGAAGGGAATGACAAGAAGGAAGCATTAATTACTTCTCTGCTCATGATTCTACTTGGTTTGCTTCTATTTAAGTCCTTTTTTATCTACCTTCTTTTTGGAATTCTCTTAATAACATTTCTTCTTTTAACAATCTTTAAAAGAAGAATCAGGGGAATCACCGGGGATAATTTGGGAGCAATAAATGAAATTATTGAGGTTGTCGCTCTTCTGATTATCATCCTCGGCAATAGTTCGTAGTGGCCGAGTTTACTCGGCGGTCAACCAAGGTTGACCACTACATTAAAATTCTTTTCCCCTCACCTTAATCCTCCCCCTCAAGGGGGGAGGAGATAGGTGGGGGTGTAAATTGATGAAAAATTGGCTTCACGGAGGTAATATCGGGCAGGCGGCAGAAGAATCTAAAATTTCTCCAAACGATATCCTTGACTTTTCTGCCAATATTAATCCTTTGGGCTTGCCGGAGCGGTTAAAAAGGGAGATTAAGGAAAATCTCCCGGAAATTCTTCATTATCCTGACCCTGAATACAAGTTGCTAAGAGAAGAAATCGCCTGCTATCATAATATTGATTACCAAAAGATAATCGTTGAAAATGGCTCCACGCCCCTAATCTATCTTTTTGTCCAGGCATTTGCTCCCGGGAAAGCTTTAGTCCTTATCCCCGCATTTTCAGAATATGAAAGGGCTTTAAGAACCCGGAAAAGCAAAATAAGATTTTTCCCTCTCCGGGAAAAAAATAATTTTTCGTTTGAATTAAAGGAATTTCTCAAGCATATAAAAGGGATAGATATTGTCTTTCTCTGTAATCCCAATAACCCTACCGGAACCATTTTCCCTCACGAAGAACTGATGAAGATAGTAAAATTGAGTGAAAGAAAAAATATTCTTCTTTTTCTTGATGAAGCCTTTATTGACTACCAGGAGGAGGAAAGTTTTAAAAAAAGAGTTGGCAAAAATCTCTTTATTCTAAGGTCATTTACCAAATTCTTCTGTATCCCGGGGCTCCGGCTTGGCTACGGCATAGGGAACGAAAGAGTGATTCAAAGATTAAATAAAGTCAGAGCGCCCTGGTCGGTAAACAGTTTAGCCCAAATTGCCGGTATCTCTCTCCTGCAGGATGAACAATTTATTAAGAAAAGTAGAAAATTTATGGAAAAGGAAA
>PFWI01000289.1 GCA_002791075.1 bacterium (Candidatus Ratteibacteria) CG_4_9_14_3_um_filter_41_21
TTCGTGGTAGTCTTTTCTCTGTGTCTCCGTGCTTCCGTGGTGAATATTGTTTTTTAATTCGTAGTTTTATTTTCTAATTTTTTTTCCTTCTCTCGCCTCAATTCGTCACTTTTTTTAGGATTGGTAATGATATGGGGAGTAATAAAGATGACCAGATTGGTCTTCTGAGTAACGTAACTTTTTCTTCTAAAAAGGTAACCAAAGAGGGGGATATCACCCAGGAAAGGAATTTTATGGATGGTGACAGTTTTATCATTCCTGAGCAACCCTCCCATCACCACCGTGTGTTTATCGTGCACAATAACGGTGCTCTCAGCAGCTCTCTTTGCGGTGGTTGGAGCCTCCGTTGAAAGTCCGGGGACAAGTTTGGTCACCTCCTGGCGAATCTTTAACTTGACATACTTATCCTCGCTGATGCGGGGAAGAATCTTTAAAAGAATACCCACGTCTTTATAATCATAACTTTTTACGATGGTGTCGGCTTCAGTAATTCTGGATTCTTTAAGATAGGGAATAGTTTCTCCAATGGTGATGGATGCCTCCTGGTTATCAACCACGAGAATCTGAGGGGTGGAGAGGATTTTAAAATTAGAATCCTTCCCATAAAAGTGAATGATATCGCCGATAGAAAGAGAAAGTTCCTTCCCTTTCACCGAACCAAGGGCAAGACCAAAAAGTTGCTCTCGCAGAAGGTCGCTCTCCCATTCTATTCCCAATTCCCGGGTAACATCCTCGCTTACTTCAGCCACCAATGCTTCAATAAGAACCTGGTTCTGAATGACATCAAGTTTTTCAATAATCTTTTGAAGAGCGGAATATTCCCCGGCAGAACCGGTAATAATCAGACTATTGCTGCTCTTGTCGGCAACGATGGCTGAGGGTACAATTGTCTCGGCCAGTTTTGTTCTTGAAGTAATAATCCTTTGCTGGATAGCACGCTGAGAAGCAATGGCGGTAAGAACCTTGGCAATCTCTTCGCTGTCGGCATTCTGCAGTTTATAGACATGGAGGTCTTCCTGTCCCGGCGGGGACTCCTTGTCTAAACTGGTAATCATCCTCACCAATTGGCTGATCTTGGCAGCTTGCTCAGTAATGATTAAGGTGTTGGTTCGCTCATCAGCAGAAAGATTTCCGGTTTTTCCCACAAAAGGGGAAAGGAGAGTGATTAAATCTTTAGCATTGCAATAGGTCAAAGGAATAAGCTGGACGACATATCTCTCTCCCAACTCTTCTAAATTAACCGATTCTTTCCCCACGATAACAGGGAGATCTTTTTCTTTGACTGCCGATACCGGAATGATAGCAGTTATATTTCCCCGGGGAATAGCAGTATAGCCATAAACATTCAGAACCGTTAAAAAAACCCTCTCTGCCTCCGAAACCGGAATTTCCTGGGGACAAATAATGCTTATCCTCCCTTTCACGTTATCGTCAGGAACAAAATTTCTGTTTAGTTGTTTACTCATAAATTTAAGGAATATTTTGATATCCACATTATCAAAATTAATCGTAAAACTCTCCTCTGCGAACAAATTGAAAGAGAAAGATAAAACAAAAGAAAAAACAAAAACTAGTTTAAGAAACCTCTTTAACATTTTCTTTAACCACGAATTACACGAATTAATCTAATTAAGAACTGACACGAAGTGTCATTGCGATGAGTGAAACGAAGAAGCAATCTCGAGATTGCCACGGCACTTCGTGCCTCGCAATGACTTATTCTTTTATTATTACTCTTCAGTAATTCGTATAATTCGAGAAATTCGTGGTTTCATTTTTTAATCTGTGTTAATCTGTGGTTTATTTTTAATCCTCTGGTTGTTTTTATTCCTCTAATTTATATTTTAAAGTAAGCGGTTTTCCGTCACGAACAATCTCTACTTCCACCAGAGAATGGGGTTTCAGGGTTCGATAAATTTCAAAAGCTTTGGGAATGGAGGTAAGCAAGGCCCCGTTTACCATTTTTATTTTATCTCCATTTTCTATGCCCATCGCTTCGAAGAAAGGGTCAGGCGGAATATTGCTGATTTCGTAGCCATCAACCTTTCCTGAACTAAGAACCGGTTTGACCCTTACCCTGGACAAAGAAGATGCTTCGCTCACTTTCTTGAGCGCTTCTTTCATCCTGATAATCCTGGAATTCTCTTTTAAAGAAGATTGGAGAACAAGTCCCCGGAAAGATACCTCCCCATAGGCAAAAAAGAGAGGAATTTCTTCATTTTTGTTCTTAATTACTACCCGAGTAGGCTCAATCAGAGTAATTTCTCCTCCCGCAATTATATCTCCCACTTGATAGATGTCCTCTATTTTTGTCTCGATATTCTCAATCACGGCCAAGGAAGAACCATTTTTTTTGATGATTATTCCTTTAAGCAAAAATCTCTCTGAGAGTGGAATTTCTACCGGCTTTAAAATTGTTTTCATCTCTTTTCTTGCGG
>PFWI01000232.1 GCA_002791075.1 bacterium (Candidatus Ratteibacteria) CG_4_9_14_3_um_filter_41_21
TTAATTCGTGGTTCATAATATCTTTACTATCCACATAATCAAGGGCAAAAGCGGAAGCAAAAGCAAGGTAGTCCAAATCCAGATACTATTGGCTAAATTCTTGTTAAGCCCATAAAGATTGGCGGCAATCACCGACCAGATAGCCGCGGGCATAATTGCCTGGATAAAGACCACCTTCAGAGGCAATCCTCCTAAAATGTGGTGGTAGCCAAAGAGCAATCCAAAACCAATCCCCACTAAAGGGACATAAATAAATTTAATCAAGGAGATAAAAGTAATCTCCCGGGAAAACCCTTTCATTTTCTTTAATCTTAACCCCAGACCGATAGCAAACATATAGACAAAAATGGCCAAAGCAACTAAAACCTTATTCAAAACACCAAAGAATTCTGGTCTGGGATAGCGTAAAAGGTTAAGGCTTGCTCCAAGCCCTATTCCCAAAAGGGGCATAATCCTGACCCTATCGCTAAAAAATTCTTTTAAACTGTGCCTGATGCTTATCCTTTCTTCCTGACCATACCGGGCGGCTAAAGAAAATCCGACAGTAAAGAAATAGGGAGCGAAAAAGATGATATAAAGCCAGGCTAGAGCAAAAGCCTCTTCTCCCAGGAGAATGAAGCAAAGAGGCGCGCCAATATAGCCGCCATTGGAGAAAAGAGCTCCTAGAACGTAACTTCCTTTTCTCTTTCTATCAAGGCGGAGAATTCTTGCGGAAGGTAAGGCGGGAATAAAAGTAGCGGTGACGATAAGGGCTCCCACTAAAGGCAGAGTCAGTATTTTTAAATCAGAGAGGTCCAGAATCCAGAAAGCAAAGCAACCAATAAGGGGTTCCAAACCGCAGATAGCTCTTCGCATTAAAATTGAACTTTTATCTTCCGAGCACCAATTCTTTATTCTGAAGAGCCAGCCAATTATCAAGGAACCGTAAATAAGAAAAAGAGAGAAAATTACTTTATTTATCATTATGTGGCGAACCTGAAAGGTTCGCACTGTAGTGCGAGGCTTTTAGCCTCGCTAATTTAATACCATAGGAATTTCCTTTTTCTAACCACGAATTAACGCGAATTACTCTAATTCGTAAAATTCGATAAATTCGTGGTTTTATAACTTGCCTGCTCCTATCACCTTTACCTCTTCATAGATAACCTTAAGAGGAATTTTTAGTTTTGCCGCTGTGTTCTTGCAGTCTTCATATTCCGGAGAGATACTCATCACTTCTTCCTGGTAATAGCCTACCTTGCACCGAATTTCTCCATACCTTGTTTTTATCTTTCTTATCCGGCGTTCAAGAACAATCCTTTTTTCTTCCCTGATTCTGATGCCAAAGGTTGTTGTTTCGGCAAATATTGTTCTAATGAGATTGTTAGTTTTTTCTTTCTTAGCGAGCACGGTCAATTTATAGCCCGGTCTTTGTTTCTTCATCAGAAGAGGGGTGAGCGTCACATCAAGAGCGCCTGCCTGGAATAACCTGGCAAAAAGATTTTCAAAGAATAAAGGGTTTAAGTCATCCAGGCTTGTCTCCAGAATAGTAACCGTCTCTTTACCCATCACTCTACTTTTCTGCTGATACCGCTTCTGGCAAGGTCAACTTTCACTCTCTCGGCAATCTCCAGAGTGATGATGTTTCCTTTAATCTTGCTGATTTTGCCAAAAATTCCACCAATGGTAACCACTCTATCTCCTTCTCTCAGATTTTCCAGCATCATCTGATGTTTCTTCTGCTTTTTCTGTCCGGGCAGAATAAGCAAAACATAAAAGATGAAGAAAATAATGATTAAAGGAAAAAGACTAACTAAAGCATTTACCGGTTTAGTTTCCATATTCTTCTCCTTATTTGGACGCAGATAACATCAGGATAAAATCATTCTATAGTCATTGCGAGCGTAGGTCCCTCGCTTGTCATTGCGAGCGAAAGCGAAGCAATCTCGCTCGGGATAAACTCCGTAATCTCAAAGAAGCGAGAGATTGCCACGTCCGCCCAAGATAACATGGCGGACTCGCAATGACAGTTGTGCTGTTATCTGCGTGTATCTGCGTCCCGTTTTGTCTTTTATTCAGCGGTGGGAAGAGGATTTGGCGCTCTTCAAATCCTCTTCAAGATGTTTTCAGCGGTGGGAAGAGGATTTGAACCTCTGGTCCGCTGAAAACGGACACTGGTTTTCAGGACCAGCGCCATAAACCGCTCGGCCATCCCACCATTCATATAGTAGCGGTGCGATTTATCGCACCAATAGTCGGATGGAATTGCGCTACTATACTCTCTGCTTACTTTAGTAACAATATGCGGGAGGATTAACTCCCTTGATATTCTGACAGCAACTCCAACCGCTACAGCCCCTCGCTAATTTAAATGCATAGGAATTTCCTTTTTCTAACCACGAATTAACGCGAATTACTCTAATTCGTAAAATTCGATAAATTCGTGGTTTTATAACTTGAATAATTATATTCTTTTCTTAACCTTTTGGTCAATTAGGCCCGGGGGAAGGCTTTCCGATAAATCTTTTTAAGCCGGGAAGTGGTTAAGTGAGTATAGATTTGGGTAGTAGCGAGATTGCGATGCCCCAGCATTTCCTGGATTGCTCTTAAGTCCGCGCCCCGGTTAAGGAGATGCGTGGCAAAAGAATGTCTCAATGTATGCGGGCTAATGGGCTCTCTTAATCCTATTTTTTCCCCATATTTTTTGAGGATTTTATAGATGCCGGCTGTAGAAAGTTTGCTCCCAAACCTATTTAAGAAAAGCGCTCCTTTTTTAGATTTCCCGGAACGGGAGTCGCCACTAAAATCTCGGCGACCCTGGATAGATCCGCCGATGTGTAATGGCGGAAGGTAATTCCTGATTGCCTGCAATGCTTTCTCCCCAACCGGGACAATCCTTTCAATTCTACCTTTTCCCTTTATTTTAAGAGAACCGCCGATGAAGTCTATATCGGAAAGTTTCAAATTTGCCAATTCGGATAATCTTATTCCGGTCCCATATAAAATTTCCAGGATTGCCTTGTCTCTGAGACCGGAAAGACAACTGCTCGGAGCGCCTAATAATTTGATGATTTCGTTTTCATCAAGGAATTTTGGCAATCTTTTCCCGACTTTTGGCGTTTCTATGCTTATGGCAGGATTATTCTTGCAGATTTTTCGCAGAATCAGGAATTTAAAAAGAGCGCGAATCGTGGCAAATTTTCGTTGGATGGTTTTATTTTGCGAACTGTTTCCCAGAAAGAGTAGATACTCGCGCAGTAGTTTATGGTCAACTTTTTTTATCCTTATCTTCTGTTGGTCGATAAATTTTTCAAATTGGGAAAGGTCGCTTTGGTAAGCTCTTAAGGTGTGGGGTGAAAGATTTCTTTCTACCTGAAGGTAGGTTAAAAAATCCTTGATATATTTCTGCATTATTTTCCAAACTTATTAAAAATTCCCTTTATTGACTCTTCTGCTTTTGTAAGGATACAAAACATTTAGCTCAATAAATTGAGCAACTACAAGAACTTAGCCCCCTCACCTCCATCCTCTCCCCTTGGGGGAGAGGAAACATAGATGAGGGGGAACTTTGAAATTCCATACAATAAATTAATTGGGACGCAGAGTTGCTGTCAGTAATTTCAGGGAAGTTAATCTTCCCGCATAGTTGCTGTCAGTAGTTTCCTACGAAGCTACTCTGCTCGCATATTACTACTGAAGTAAGCAGATAGATTAGTAGCGCAATTCCCTACTGAAGAGAGATGATAGTCCAGTAG
>PFWI01000282.1:0-11429 GCA_002791075.1 bacterium (Candidatus Ratteibacteria) CG_4_9_14_3_um_filter_41_21
TGCCGAACTGATTTGCCCCCCACTACCCCTATCTTAGAAATAGTGAGTAGCAAGGTGGGGTATGTGGATGAAACAGTCAGAAATGATTGGTAGAATAAGAGTTTGGATAACCTTACCCGAAATGTCGGGTGGGTTGCAATAATCCCTGAATCTGTGATAGAATAAATTGGTTATTAGAATTAGGTATAGAGATAATAGGGGGTGAGAAGATGTTAAGTAACTATACGGCTAAATATACAAAAATAAGTTCTGGTTATATGGGACAATTAGTAGAGTGGCCAGAAGTAATAACAGAAGGAAAAACCTTGGAAGAGTGCAGGGAAATGCTCAAGGATGCTTTACACGAAATGGTGATAGCCTATCACCAACAAAGTAAAGAAGTTCCAATCGGTGGAGCTATCTTAGAGCAAGTGCCAGTTGAGATTTAGGATGTCAATAAAACGTCGTGACTTAATTAAGTATTTTGAGAAAAGCGGGTTTTATTTATTACGTGAAGGTGGGAAGCATTCTATCTACACAAATGATATAAAGACAATACCAATCAAAAGGCATCGAGAAATTGATAGGATAACAGCAAACGAATTATGCAAGCAGGCTGGGTTAAAACCTAAATTTTGACACTGAAAAACTGTCTTTCTGGGTGCAATAGTTGTTGAATCTGTGATAGAATAACTTCGGGATACTTGTAGATTTCTCTCCAGTTTAGGGTTCTATAATCGTCCCATCCGGGGAGCTGACGGGTTAAGTAGGAATTATCCTATCTTATAAGAAAAAGGCTAAAGGTGTTGCTTTTCTCAAAGAACTTTTATTTTTTAGTTTTAAGTTTAAGGAATTCTTCAACACTTAAGCCCGCTCTTTTAATCTGAGTTCGAAGGAGAGCAGGGGCTACTTCTTTATGGTCAAGAATTACGAGAATCGGAAGACCGGGCCGTTCATTATACAAAATCATATGGCTTCCCTCTTGGCGCTCCAAATAATAACCAACATTAGAGAATATCTTTACCGCTTTCCTTCCAGAGATATTGGAGAGCCTCCCCATCAGACTCCCACTTCTACAAAGCGAACCTCCTCAGAAGGAACAATTCTGTGATGCTCCCGTAAAACCTTAAGATAACCTTTAATTGCCTCTTGAATATTCTTTAGAGCCTTTTCTTCACTCTTTCCTTGAGACATACAGCCCGGTAAGGAAGGCACATCAGCGACAAATCCTTGATAGTCAGGGTCATACTCTAAATAGACCTTAAACTTTGTTTTTTGCATTCTCCTCTCCTTTTAAGAAAATTATAACATTAACAAGAAGAAAAATCAAAAAGTTTTTTATGATACAATTTCTCTCGGATAAGGTAACTCTTTTTGGAAATGATAAGTCAATTTGCCCCTACATCCCCCCTCTTAAATTTTGGTGTCCGTTTTGGTGTCCGTTAGAGGTATAAAATGGGGTAAATTGATGTAAATTGGTGGAGACAAAAAAATGGCGGAGAAGCTTGCTATCACTTGCTTTTCCGCACTATTGTTGAATTTGCTGATTTTGTCCAAATCGCCTTATCAGGACAGTGCTCTAACCAGGCTGAGCTATGCGCCCGAATTTCCAATAATTATAATTTGTTTTGTTAAAAAAGTAAAGCCCAGATCTTTAAGTCTGGGCTTTACCGTAAATAAGGATGTGTAAGGCAAGGTCATTATATTCACTCCTTTAAAAGGAGGTGATCCAGCCGCACCTTCCGGTACGGCTGCCTTGTTACGACTTCGTCCTCCTTACCAAACATACCTTCGGCACCTCTCCCCTTTCCAAAGATTGCTCTCCGAAAAGGAAAATAGTGACTTCGAGTACATTCGATTCAGCTGACGTGACGGGCGGTGTGTACAAGGCCCGGGAACGTATTCACTGCAGCATAGCTGATCTGCGGTTACTAGCGATTCCACCTTCATGAGGGCGAGTTGCAGCCCTCAATCTGAACTGGGGTCTGCTTTTTGAGATTTGCTCCACCTTGCGGTCTTGCTTCCCATTGTACAGACCATTGTAGTACGTGTGTAGCCCGGGATATAAGGGGCATGAGGACTTGACGTCATCCCCGCCTTCCTCCCCGTTATTCGAGGCAGTCTCCCTAGAGAATCCTCCTTACGGAGGTAACTAAGGATAAGGGTTGCGCTCGTTGCGGGACTTAACCATACATTTCACAACACGAGCTGACGACAGCCATGCACCACCTGTCTCCAGGTTCTCTTACGAGCACTCCATCCTTTCGGACAGATTCCTGGGATGTCAAACCCCGGTAAGGTTCTTCGCGTATCGTCGAATTAAACCACATACTCCACCGCTTGTGCGGGCCCCCGTCAATTCCTTTGAGTTTCAGCCTTGCGACCGTACTCCCCAGGTGAGGTATTTAACGCGTTAGCTACGACACTAACCCTTACGGGCCAATGTCTAATACCCATCGTTTACTGCTAGGACTACCAGGGTATCTAATCCTGTTTGCTCCCCTAGCCTTCGCATTTTGATGTCAGTTTTGGACTAGAGAGCCGCCTTCGCCACTGGTGTTCCTCCCGATATCTACGCATTCCACCGCTACACCGGGAGTTCCGCTCTCCCCTCCCAAACTCTAGTCGAATAGTTTCAGATACAATTCCTTAGTTGAGCCAAGGGATTTCATATCTGACTTACCCAACCATCTACATGCCCTTTACACCCAGTCATTCCGAACAACACTTGCCCCCCCCGTCTTACCGCGGCTGCTGGCACGGGGTTAGCCGGGACTTCCTCTGGTGGTAATGTCAATCCAACGCATAAAAATGTGTTGGACTTCATCCCACTCGACAGGGTTTTACAATCCGAAGACCTTCATCACCCACGCGGCGTCGCTGGATCAGGCTTTCGCTCATTGTCCAAAATTCCCCACTGCTGCCTCCCGTAGGAGTCTGGGCTGTCTCTCAATCCCAATGTGGCTGATCATCCTCTCAGACCAGCTATCCATCATTGCCTTGGTAAGCCATTACCTTACCAACTAGCTAATGGAATCTCGGTTTCTCCTTTAGCGACAATTTTTAAGGTTGTCTTTTACCGCAAAGACATGCGTCTTCGGGGTCTTACGGAGAATTATTCCGCCTTTCAGCAGATTGTGCTCCTCTAAAGGGTAAATTACCCAGATATTACTCACCCATTTGCCACTTTCCCTGCATTTTTTTATCTTGCGACAAAAATACGCAGTTCGTCGTTCGACTTGCATGTGTTAGGCACGCCGCCAGTGTTCGTTCTGAGCCAGGATCAAACTCTCAATTATTTATTCAGTTATTTACCGTTGGCCTCGCGATACACTCCTTATTAGTTTTCAAAGAACTTTATGGTATAATTATATGTTCTTAAAAAATCTTTGTCAAGTCAAGAGCAAGCAAGAAATTTCTCTTGAATATTACAACAGAAAAAAATCTTTGTCAAATTTTATAATTAAAAATATGAAAACAGATACAATCTGCGCGGTTTCCACTCCGTTAGGGATAAGCGGCATTGGCATTATCAGGTTGTCCGGTCCTAGAACCTATCCTATCCTTGATAAAATTTTTGTCCCTAAAAAAAACGAAAAAGTTTCCTCTTTCCCCAGCCATTCAATTCACTATGGCCATATCCTTGAGCACGGCAAAATTATCGATGAGATTTTGCTCACCATTATGCGCGCGCCAAAAAGTTATACCCGGGAGGATATGGCCGAGATTGGCTGCCATGGGGGTTATCTCCCTTTAAAAAAGGTTTTTTCTCTTTGCCTTAAACAGGGGGCTCGCCTGGCCACGGAAGGGGAATTCACTAAAAGAGCGTTCCTTAATGGCCGGATTGATTTGGCTCAGGCCGAGGCAATAATTGATATTATCAATTCCAAAACGGAAAGGGGGCTGGAGACATCCCTGTTGCAATTGAAGGGAGGCCTTTCCCGGGAAATTGAAAAACTTAAGGCAAAGATGATGTCTCTTTTAGCCAGGATTGAAGTCGCCCTTGATTTTGCTGAGGAAGACTTAGAGTTCATCACCGATGCGAAAATTGAGGATGAATTATCTAAAATAAAAATGCAGGTCGGGAAACTGCTTGCAGGAGCGGAAACCGGCAAAATCATTAATCAGGGAATCAACACTGCAATCCTTGGTTCTCCTAATGTCGGGAAATCAAGCCTTCTCAACGCTCTGCTAAAGGAGAATCGGGCCATCGTCACCGAAATCCCCGGGACCACCAGAGACACCATCGAGGAAACCATAAACTTAAAGGGAATCCCCTTAAAAATCATTGATACCGCAGGAATCAGAAAAACAAGAAAACCCATTGAAATAGAGGGAGTAAGAAGGAGCAAGGAATGGCTGAAGAAAGCTGACGTTGCCCTGCTGGTTTTGGATGGCAACCGGGCTCTTTCCCGAGACGATTTAGAATTAATTAAAGAAACCCGGGAGCAAAAATCCGTTTTTATTCTCAATAAAATTGACCTTCCTCTAAAAATCAATCTTAATGAGTTGAAAAAACACGCCCGGGGAAGGAAGATTGCTGAAATCTCAGCCACTAAAAAAATCGGCTTGGAAAATTTAGAAAAAATAATTTATAATCTTATCTGGGATGGGAAAGTTTATTCTGCCGACCAGACTCTCATTATTAATTGCCGCCACCAGGAACTTCTTTTTAACGCGGACAAAAATATTAGTAATGCTTTAAGGTCGGTAAAAAATAAAAAATCCTTTGAATTTGTCGCTTCCGACTTGCGGGAGGGATTGGAAAGCCTCAATCAAATAATCGGCAAAAATCTCTCCGAAGAGGTTTTGAATGAAATCTTCTCTCATTTCTGCGTCGGCAAGTAATCGGCTTTAATCTTTTACGCTTTATCCTTGACTACCCCGAGAGGGAAAACCGGAATCATCTTTTCTTTAATCCAGGTAAGAGATTCTTGCGGGGAAAGACCCCAGGTGGTCGGACAGGCAGAAAGGACTTCCACTAAAGAAAATCCCTTTTGTTCCAGTTGATTGCGAAATGCTTTTTTAATTGCCTGTTTGGCTTTTAGGATATGCGGAACTGAATCAAGAGCCACCCGCTCCAAATAAACCACTCCTTCAAGGGAAGACAAAAGTTCGCAGACCTTAATCGGATAACCATCCAGTTGTGAATTCCTTCCCGCTCTGGTAGTTGTAGTCTTCTGGCCTAAAATGGTAGTGGGGGCCATCTGCCCTTTAGTCATTCCATAGACCGCATTGTTGATAAAAATAACAGTGATATTTTCTCCCCGGTTGGCGCTATGGATGATTTCCGCGGTCCCGATCGCGGCAAGATCCCCATCCCCCTGGTAGGTAAAGACTACCTTTCCGGGATGAACCCTTTTAATACCGGTGGCAACTGCCGGCGGACGGCCATGGGCGGCCTCAGTTACATCAAAATTCCAGTAATCATAAGCCAAAACTGCGCAACCCACCGGAGCAATTCCGATAGTTTTCTCCCTGATTTTCAATTCATCTACTACTTCGGCAACAAGCCGATGGGCAATGCCATGGCCGCAACCAGGACAGTAGATTGTTTTCTCGGAAGTTAAACTTTTCGGCCGGCCAAATATCTTTTTCATATCCTTTTAACCACGATATTCTCGCGAATTAATCTAATTAAGAACTTAACCACAAAGGCGCCAAGTCTCAAAGAACAACCAAGAAAAAATTTAGTTATAACTCTTGGTGAACTTTGTGTTCTCTGTGCCTCTGTGGTGAATATTATTTTTTAATTCGTATAATTTGAGCAATTCGTGGTTGCATTTTATTTATCTTTTTTTTATCTCTTTCAAAATTTCTTTGGGAGTGGGAATTCCTCCGCCGGGGCGGCCGTAGAAAGAAATTTTTGCTCTGTTTCCAATGGCAATTTTCACATCATCAAGCATTTGCCCCAAATTCATTTCCACCACCAGAAACTTTTTTCCCTTTTCGGCAAGTTTTGCCAAAGGTTCGTAGGGAAACGGCCAGAGACTGATGGGCCGGAAAAGCCCCAATTTCATACCTTCTTTTCTTCCTTCAATAACCGCTTCCTTAACAATCCGGGCGCAACTCCCGTAAGCAACCAGAAAAAAATCACTATCCCCATCACCGAAAGTTTCGTAGCGAGTTTCTCTTTCCTCGATTTTTTTATATTTTGCCGCTAATTTCCAATTATGCGTTTCTAATACTCCGGGAGTAAGAAAAAGAGATTTAATGGAGTTAGGATTTCTTCCTTTACAGCCAGTGAGAGCCCAGGGCTTTTTGGGTAATCTTTTCTTCTGTTTTTTTAGTTTTACCGGCTCCATCACCTGGGCAATAAGCCCATCGGCCAAGATAAGCGCGGGATTGCGGTATTTATCCGCAAGGTCAAAAGCAAGATAGACTAAATCAAAAATCTCTTGAATAGAGGATGGGCCCAAAGTAATCGTCCGGTAGTCGCCGTGTCCACCGCCCCGGGTAGCCTGGAAGTAATCGGATTGAGCGGGGGTAACATCTCCAAGACCAGGGCCGGCCCGGTTTATATTAACAATAACCGCGGGCAGTTCACAGCCGGCAAGATAAGAGATTCCTTCCTGCTTTAAGGAAATCCCCGGCGAGGAAGAGGAAGTCATCGCTCTGGCACCGGCAGCCGAGGCGCCGAAGACCATATTGATCGCGGCTATTTCGCTTTCGGATTGGATGAAAGTGCCGCCTACCTCCCTCATCCGCCAACTCATATATTCAGTAAATTGGTTCTGCGGAGTGATTGGATAACCGAAATAATAGCGACATCCGGCGCGGATAGCCGCCTCGCCCGCCGCTTCATTTCCACTCATTAAAACCTTTTTTACCATATTGGTTGGAAAATAAGCCATTGAGAAGGATAAGCAGAGATATATTTCTCCACTATTTTCAAAGCGCGTTGAGCCAATTCTTCCAAATCCTTTTCTTTGTTTCCGGTTACCGTGGGCAGAATCGGCGGCTCGAATACCAGAAGAAGTTTTCCCTCTTTTATCCTGACTAAGAATCCCGGTACAATCGGACAGCCCAACTTAAGAGCCAAAGCTGCCGGTCCCTGGGGAAGTTTCGTTTTTCTTCCGAAAAATTCCATCTCTATCCCCTTATCGCCAATCAGCCGATCTCCTAAAAGCGCTATTATTTCATTATTTTTTAAAACCCGGATAATTTTTTTTAATCCTTTTTCCAGGGAAATAATCTTCACTCCTTGACCCTCCCGCCTCTCTATAAACATTTTATTTATTCCCGGTTTTTTATGCGAAAGAGCTACCGCATTCATCGGATAGCCCAAAAGACCGGCAATCGCGCCGCCTAATTCCCAATTGCCCAGATGAGCCGTGATACTGACTACTCCTTTTCCTTGAGCAAACGCCTGGTCAAGATATTCTTTTCCCTTGATCGCGACGAATTTTTCAAAATTACTCCGGTTAATTTTGGGGAGATAGCAGAATTCAAGGATATATCTTGCAAAATTATAGAATGCCTCCTTAGCATATCTCTTTACTAAAAATCTATTCGCACTTCCCTGCGATTGAAAGGCCAATACCTGCCTGATATTGCTTTCAACCCCTTCCCTTCTTCTCCTGGCAAAAAGATAATAAAAGTCAGCGATTCTCCTGGCAATGAAATAGGAGAGTCTTAAAGGAAGATGGAGTCCCAAAAAACAATAGAAATGAAAGAGGAAAATCATATTTTTTTCCTGAGAGGCTACCTAAGGGTAAAGCCTCTTCCTCCCTTCCATTGCCCGCCTTAAAGTGAGTTGGTCAACATTGGCAATATTACTCCCCGCAGAAAGTCCGTAAGCAATGCGGCTATGAGAAACGTTTAAGGGCTTTATCAGTTCAGAAAGATACAAAGCGGTGGTTTCTCCTTCGGTATCGGTATTAGTGGCAATGATAATTTCCCGGGGTTGATTTTTTTTTATTCTCTCCATTAATTCTTCAATTTTGAGGTCATCAGGGCCCACTCCCTCCAGGGGCGAGATTCTGCCTCCCAAAATATGGTAAAGACCGTTATACTCGGTTTTTTCCAAAGCAATGAAGTCAGAATGTTCCTCAACAACACAGATTGTTCCCCGATCCCTTCTCCCATCACTGCAGATTTCACAAGGTTGGGTTTCCGTAATGTTATAACATATCGAGCAGAATTTTATTTTCCTTAAATTCAGGATTGCTTCAGCGAGGGCATTGATTTCCTCTGGAGAAGATTTAAGCAGATAAGAACTGAATCTTTCGGCGCTCCTCTGCCCGACGGTAGGAAATTTTTTAAAAAGATTGATTAATTCCTCTAAATGTTTTGGGTATAAAGCCATCTTACTCCCCCTTCCTGGAGGCAATTTTCCCTCCAAAAAGGTCAAGAATATTTTTAATTTTCTTTTCTTCTTCCAGGGTTAACTCCCTTTTGCTGCCGGCCGGTTTGGATGGTTCTATTTCTTCCTCCTGCTCGCCAAAGGCGGTTTTAACCGTAAACTTTTTGCTGAATTTTTTTCCCAATATTTCCTCAATAATCTTTCGATTTTTCCCCACCATCTCTTTATGAAAGCCATACTTTCTTCCAAATTCAACCGTGACTGACTCATCCTCGACCTTCTTGATTCTACCTTCACGCAAACAGGCTTCCAACGCCTTTTTGTTCTCTTTGACTTCCTCCAGAACCAAAGGCCAGACTTCCTTTATTTCTTCATCGCTGATAACATAAGAGGTTGTGGGTTTAGTTGTTTTCTCTTCTACCGGGGGAGTTTTCTTGCTGAAATCCTTGAGCAAAGAGAAAAGGAAAACTTCAGAAGCAATGGAGGCCGATTCTTCTTTTGCCACTTCTCCCCTAAATAAGAAGATTCTCTCGATAATTTGAAAAAGCTCTTCCGAAGAAAAATTTCCGCTTTGTTCTTTTAAGGATTCCCGGGATTGGGCATTGATATCCAGAAGAGAAGAAGGAATATTCTCTTTTACCAGAAGGATATTGCGGAAATAACCGAGAAGACCCGTAAAAAAACAACCCAAATCTTTCCCCTGGCTGATTAATTTATGGGTAATGGCAAAGAGAGAGACAGGATTATTATTAATAATAGTTTCAACAATCTTAAAATATACTTCTTCTTCCGTCAAACCAAGCAAATCATTCACCTCGGCAAGATCTATTTTATCTTCTTCGCTAAAGGAGATAAGTTGGTCTAAAGTAGAAATGGCGTCGCGCAAGGAACCCGAGGAAAAGAGCGCTACTTTTTTCAATGCTTCTTCCTCTGCTTTTACGTTTTCTCTCTCGGAAATATTTTTTAACCGGACCAAAATCTCGGCAGTTTTGATGGGTTTAAAATCGAAACGCTGGCAACGGGAAAGAATGGTTGGAATAATCCGTTCCGGCTGGGTGGTGGCAAAAATAAATTTGATGTGCGCCGGCGGCTCTTCCAAAGTTTTTAAAAGAGCATTGAAAGCCTCGGTAGTAAGCATATGCACTTCATCAATGATATAAATTTTAAACCTTGATTTGCTGGGAATAAACTTTACATTCTCCCGGAGGTCTCTAATTTGGTCAATCCCCCGGTTGGAGGCCCCATCAATCTCCAAAACGTCAATATTATTGCCGGCGGTAATCTCTTTACAAGAATCACACTGATTGCAGGGGTTAGGGGTTGGTCCTTTTTCGCAATTAAGGGCTTTGGCTAAAATTCTGGCCAGGGATGTTTTCCCCACTCCCCTCTGCCCGGCAAAAAGATAGGCGGAAGCAATTCGCCCGGACGTGATGGCACGAGCCAAAGTCCTGGTAATATGTTCCTGCCCGATTACCTCTTCAAAATTCTGCGGCCTATATTTCCTGGCCAAAATAACATACATCTATTCCTTCCTTATTGCTTTGGGTTCAGGTGAGGCAACCGAAATACCCCTTTGTTGGCGGAGTTCCTCAATCTGTTGTAACGATTTTTCCAGTTGATTGCGCCGGGTAGAGGTAAGATGGACAAATTCGGTCCGGGCTTCATCAATTCTCCTTCCCATTTTATCCATAGATTCACAGAATAATTTATATTGCTTATTGAAAGCGCCTAATAAAGATAATATTTGTGCGGCTGTTTTCTCCAGATTAAAATTATCTACGGCCTGACGGATAATGGCTAAGATAGCGTAAAGAGTGACAGGGGAGCAAAGAATTACCTTGTTTTTCAGCGCTTCATCGGTAACACTGCGGTCGCTTTCCTGGATAAAGGCATACACTTGCTCGTTGGGAATAAAGACCAGGACATAATCAACCGTATGTTCTTCGGGATTAATGTAATCCCGGGTAGTTACCTCCTTGATTCTATCGTTTACGTCACGCAAAAATTGGGATTTACACTTTTCTTTCTCGGAGAGATTCTCTGTTTCCAGATAGGAAACATAATTATCCAGAGGGAATTTGACATCCATATTTAGTTTTAAACCCTGAGGCAAAAGGAAAGTGTAATCCGGCCGGGTTGCGGTTGCTTCCAGGACCTTTTGTTTTTCGTAATTGATTCCTTCCGTAAAACCGGCAAGACGAAGCACATCCTCGGCCATTCTCTCTCCCCACTGGCCCCTTGCTTTTGGATTGGAAAGAACCATTCTTAATTGATTGGTGGTCTCCTGCAATTTGCCGGTCTGCTCGGCTGCTGATTTCAATTGAGCAGAGAGCTCGCCAAACTTTTTTTCTCTATCCTTCTCAAAAGTTTTAACCAGATTTTGGACGTCTTCCATCTCCTTCTTCATTCCCTCTAAACTCTGGTCAATCAATCTTTTCTTGCCCTCAAGTTCTTTTTCTCCGGATTTCGTCTGCACGGCCAGGGTTTCGTTGGCAAGTTTAAGAAACGCTTCAGTATTTTTGGAGAGGGCATCCAGAGAAAGAGTGGAAAAAGAATCCTTTAATCTTTCAACAACCGCCTGCAAATCCTGCTCCTTTACTTCCTTTTTTTGTAAGCGTCCAATAAGAAAAAGCAAAAGAATTATAATAACTATCCCGATTAAAGATGGAACAAGATATGCCATTATCTTTTTTTATTTAACCACAGATAACAGTTGCACTGTCATTGCGAGTCCGCCATTGATTCAGTGGCGGACGTGGCAATCCCAAAAGAGAGATTCTTCGCCTTTGGCTCAGAATGACACTGACATTAAAGTTTCCTTAACTATTTCCTTTTCCTGAACCGCTAATTTTTGCGTTACCCTTCCTCCTCTTTCCTCAATTATTCTTGTCAATATTCTTATCGCCCTTTCCTTACCCAACCCACTGCCATAGGTAACAAAGATAGAAATTTCCTTCCCCGCTAATCCCTGACATCTCTCTAAGTAGTTACTTAAAGCCGGAGCAGGGCTTCCCGCCCAGACCGGAGTGCCGAAGAAAATGTTATCACGATCTTTCAAGTTATAAAACCACGAATTTATCGAATTTTACGAATTAGAGTAATTCGCGTTAATTCGTGGTTAGAAAAAGGAAATTCCTATGCAATT
>PFWI01000282.1:11437-12931 GCA_002791075.1 bacterium (Candidatus Ratteibacteria) CG_4_9_14_3_um_filter_41_21
AATCCTTTCAACATTCTTTCCCTCGGCCTCCAGTTTTCGGCCAATGCGGTTAGCAATCTTCTCTGTATTTCCGGTTAAGGAGAAATAGATAATTGCCGCTTTATTCATTTCTCGCTCCAGATATTGTGGCGAAGAATACTCTCTATTCTTTTCTTTGGCACATGCAGAACTCCCTGTTTGTCTTTCCAGTATTTGATTGAACCTTTAAATTTCTCGGTCACAGACCTTTCATCAGGATAACCCAGAGCAAGAACAAAATCAATCTTATATCCTGGTGGAATCTTCAAGAGCAGGCGTAATTTTTTTCGGTCAATCGAGCCAATCCAGCAACTGGCAATTCCTTTTTCCCAAGCCGTCAAAATCATATTCTCAATGGCGGCAGCGGCATCCTTTTCTCCGTATTTGCTAATCTCCTGGTTAACCAAAACTACAATGTAGGCGACCGGCCTTTTGCCTTCCGGGGGATTACCCGCCGGAGCAATATAACCGGCCCATTTCAAAGTGGTAAAGACTTTATCCAATAAAGGAGAATCATCAACCACAATATATGCGCAGGGTTGTAAATTAGCCCCCGAGGGTGCAAGCCGGGCGCTATTGACCAATTTCTTCAAGAATGCAAACGGTATCTTTTTCTGCTGGAACTGCCTGATTGTCCTCCGTTTCAAAATTATCCTGTATACTTTGTCCATTTAGTTTAAAATTATACCGCTTAAACCTGTTTCTTTTTGTTTTCTTTTAAATATTTTATGTCTAATTTATCCTTTTCTCTACCTGTAGATTTTTTATTTTTAATCAGATCTTGTTTTGAAAGGAAAGGGATTTTAAGATTTTCGATTTCAACATTTGTTTTTGCTTTGTAAGCATCTCTAAAACGGACACCATCAATGTAGGTGATAACATCAATTCTACGCGGGGCAACGCCAATTTGGAATATAATGCCTTCTTCCGAAAATGTTTTCTCGTTAATGTCTGATAACGGTGCACCGAATTCAGAAAGAGATTTATATATTTTTTTTGAGTTCTCGATAGATGCTTCAACCCATATATCAAAATCGCCGGTGGCACGGGGATAGCCATATATACCCATAGCGTAAGCACCAACAATGAGAAATTTTACCTTATTGTTTAATAAGATTTGTAATATTTCTTTGTAATCTTCGTTTAACATTTTCGGATTCTTGTAATGACCATAATTCAGCGGTGAGCTTCCACATAAAAGACAGTAATTTTTGAGGAGAAGCATCAACAAAACAATTTTCTTCTTTTGACATTCTTTTAAGCGATGCCTTTTTTCTCATTATTTTCATAACATTTACAGAATCCACTATCTTATATATCCTCTCGAAATGCGGAGAGGGGGAGATTTGAACTCCCGAGACCTTTCAGTCTACGCGATTTCCAGTCGCGCGCACTCGACCAGGCTATGCGACCTCTCCATTTTTTTATTTAGGGGTCCCCGAAAAATCATAGATTTTTTGGGGTGATGGCTATGCG
>PFWI01000177.1 GCA_002791075.1 bacterium (Candidatus Ratteibacteria) CG_4_9_14_3_um_filter_41_21
GAAATTCCATACTATAAAATACTTATGTTTATCGATAAAGTAGGGCTTTTTGTTAAGAGCGGGAACGGAGGGAATGGCTGCTGTGCTTTCCGCAGGGAAAAATTTGTCCCCAGAGGAGGACCTTCCGGCGGTACCGGGGGCAAGGGCGGGGATATTATCATCCAGGCCGACCGGCATCTTAAGACCTTGCTTGATTTTCAGTATCATCATCATTTTCGTGCGCAAAAAGGGGAACACGGAAAGGGAAGCCGGCAAACCGGCAAGAACGGAGATGATTTAATTCTCAAGGTTCCTTTAGGCACCTTAATCAAGGAAAAAGAGAAAATTTTAGCCGATTTAATCAAGGACCAGCAATTCCTCCTGGTGGCAAAAGGAGGAAAAGGCGGCCGGGGCAATGCCTCTTTCGCCACCGCTACCAATCAGGCGCCAAGGTATGTAGAGGAAGGAGAAAAAGCCGAAGAAAAGAGGTTGACCCTGGAATTAAAATTAATTGCCGATGCCGGTTTAATCGGTTATCCTAATTCCGGAAAGTCCACTCTTCTTTCCAGAGTCTCCAAGGCCAGGCCAAAAATCGCCGATTATCCTTTTACCACTTTGGAGCCAATTTTAGGAGTGGTACAACTGAAAGAGGAAAGAAGTTTTATTTTAGCGGATATCCCGGGGCTTATTGAAGGCGCGCACAAAGGCGTAGGCTTGGGCGATGAGTTTTTGCGCCACATTGAGCGCACCAGAGTCCTTATTCATCTGGTTGACCTCTCCGAGCCAGAACCGGAAAAACGCTATTTTCGATTACGCCGGGAATTAGAATTATACAGCCCCTTGCTCCTTGAGAAACCCGAGATTTTGGCCGCCACCAAGATGGATCTGCCGAAAAGCAGAGAAAACCTTAAAGATTTCAGAAAAAAGGTAAAGATAAAAGTAATCCCCATTTCCGCGGTTACCGGCGAAGGGATAAAAGACCTTACCGAGAAGACCTGGAAAGAAATCTGAATTGACAGTTGACAGAAATATTAAAATCGATTAAAATATTTAGCAATATGGCTAAAGTTTTAAATTGGGTTATTGTAGAACGAGCCATCAGAAATTCAGAAATCACTCTTTTTGCCCCTCTTGATTTAAAGCGAATTTTAGGGGTCTCCGAAATTTCAGTGCGATTTTTTTTGACCCGTTATACTAAGAAGAAGGCAATTGTAAAATTGAGACGCGGTTTGTATTGTTTAGATGACAATTTACCTTCTGATTTTGAAATTGCCAATATCCTTTATCAGCCATCTTATATCTCCCTTACTTACGCTCTTGCCTATTACCACATTATTCCTGAAATGGCTTATACCATTACATCAATCACCAGTCGTCCAACTTATGAATTTGAGGTTTTAGGTAAAAATTTCCGTTATCATCAAATAAAAAGAAGCGCATTTTCAGGCTATGTACCCGAGAAAATTAGCGGGAAAACAATCCTAATTGCGGATAAAGAAAAGGCATTGGTAGATTACCTCTATTTCGTCAACAGAAAAAGATATTCCCTTAACGCCCGGCTTAACCTCTCCTTGTTAAACAAAAAGAAAGTAAGCCAATACGGGGAATTATTCAAGAGTAAAAGTTTAAAAGGTTTAATTAAAGAAATTTATGTTCAGTAAGAATTTGATTAAAAAATTGGCTCTTCAATATCAAACCACGGAGATAAATATTACCCGGGAATATGTCCAACACCTTTTCCTCTCCATCTTTTATCAACAACCGAATTCGGAAACGATTCTTTTTAAAGGAGGCACCGCTTTACACATCGCATTTCAGAGTCCACGTTTCTCAGAAGACCTTGATTTTTCCGGATTCAGGACTAATATTTCGATGTTGGAAACTCTAATTCTTGATGTTCTCAATAAAATTCAGGGATTTGGTTTAAAAGTAGAAATTGCGGAAAGCAAAAAAACTTCCGGTGGCTATTTGGGTATCTTAGATTTAACTTTTTCCGGTTACCAAAATCGTATTTCTTTAGAAATTTCCCTGAGGAAGAAAAATAATCTTAGAGGCGAACCGATGTTAATTACCAGTAATTTTATTCCTTCCTATACTATATTATTGCTGCCACGAAAAATGTTAGTGGATGAAAAATTATCTGCCCTTTTAAGCCGGGCAAAACCACGAGATTATTTTGACTTATATTTCTTGCTTCGAAAGGGTTTAGTCGAAGTAGAAAAAAGGAAGGTTCTTAAAGAAATCAAAAGCAGGTTAGAAAAAGATAAACCTTTGGTAAAAAAGGAACTGGAAAACTTCCTGCCACGAAACCAGCATAGACTTGTTCTCAATTTCCGGGAAATCTTACTTCAGGAAATTTCACATTATCTCTGGGTAGTGTCAAAAATAAAATGAAAGAATTATAAAACCCTTATGGATAAAGGAGAATTCTTTCATATAGGGGGGAGGAAATTGCAGAACTGTAGTTGCCTAATTTATTGTATGGAATTTCAAAGTTACCCCTCACCTCAATCCTCCCCCTCAAGGGGGGAGGAGATAGGTGGGGGTGGTGATCTATCAGGCATAAAGAACATTGTTGATAGTGACACTCTATGGAAAATATGGATAACCCTTTCAGCCCCTTGTGAGTCATTCATATTAGTCTGACAAGGGGTCCCACATTTCCCACATCATTTGGATAACTCCAAAGAGGCATATTCATAGCATGCAGTTATCCACACTATCAACAATATGATGATG
>PFWI01000065.1 GCA_002791075.1 bacterium (Candidatus Ratteibacteria) CG_4_9_14_3_um_filter_41_21
TCCATCGATGATTGATTCATCTCCCACAAAGGAAGGTCCGTCAATGATTGTAAAAGGACGAACCTTTACATTCTTGCCGATATAGATCGGTCCTTCCGTAAGGTTAAGAACCACCCCCGCTTCTACCCGGGAACTCTCGCCGATAAAAAGCTGGGATCTATCTCCATAGACGGTAGCGGCTTTGTCCAGAAATCCTTCTACTTTTCCACCGCCAATACTCTGGTAGTCATCCTTAATGGCTTCTGAGTTATAATTTATCAAATGCCAGGGGTAGGAGATGAGGTCAAGTTTTATTTTAGTTACCTTTACCTTCTTCTTAAGCAGTTCAATCGTGGTGTTTCTCAGATGTCCATCCTCCCTAAACACCTCTGCGATGGTCTTCGGAGTCAACCGAGCATAGATAAGTACTTCTTCTGAAAGGGCAATTTCCTCGGCTCCATCGAGGGGAATTCGCCTGGAGAGATCCTTCCCGGCCAGAATTCTACCATTAATGAAGAGGCAATTTCCTTCTATTTTGAGGTCATTTACTGATGTTTCCTTTGACCTCCTTTTCGTTACATCTACCAAGTAATCCCGGCATAAGAGATGAAGCTTCGCCTCCGGATAAAATCCAGCAATCTTTTCCTTTAGCGAACTAATCCCGCATCTAAGCTCAAATACTGGCCGTAGATAGCAAAGCGGGAGAAGATTTTTAAAACCCTCATCCTCAAAGATACAGATATTCTTAACCATTTTTCCCCTTTTCATTCACTCTTTTTTTCAATAGACCTGCCATTTTCTCAACATGTTTGTAGTAATCCTTTCTCTTCAATTTCGCTGCCGCTTCCTCATCAACGACGGCTATAGTTCGAGGATGTGTCTGAAGCATAGAAGCGGTGACTTCAGTCGTCATCGGCCCCTCCACCGCTTTAGCAAATACCTCAGCCTTTTTGTCTCCATTGACCAAGAGCAAACAGATTTTGGCCTCCATTATTGTTCCGATTCCCATAGTGATCGCATACTTTGGCACTTCCTCAATGGTCTTAAAGAAACGGGAATTATCCTCAACAGTCTGCTGAGTTAGAGTCTTTACCCGAGTTCGCGAACTAAGCGAAGAGCCGGGCTCATTGAAGGCAATATGCCCATCTCCTCCAATTCCCAAAACCTGCAAATCTATCCCTCTGTTATCTGCAATCATCTTTTCGTACTCCCGACAGTGAGCATCTAAGTCCCTGGCCATTCCATCCGGAATGTGGATATTCTTTTTATCGATATTGATGTGTTTGAAGAAGTTTTCGAACATAAAGTAGTGGTAGCTCTGCTCATGGTCAGGCGAAAGACCGCAGTATTCATCCAAGTTAAAGGTAATCACCCTGGAGAAATCAAGACCCTCTTCCTGATGCATACGAATAAGCTCCTTATATAAACCGATGGGAGTGCTTCCCGTAGCTAAACCGAGAACAAAATGATTTTTCCTTTTCCTCATCTCTTCCGCCACAATCTCAGCCGCCTTTCGGCTCATTTCCTCATAATTCTTCTTAATATATATCTCCATTTTTTAACCCTCCTTTTTTTGGCGAGGCTAAAGCCTCGCACTACAATTCGCTTAACCTACTTCTAACTTTCTCATTATCTCCTTCACTGCCTGTAAAGCAACTGAACTTTCCGGTAAATCAAGTAATGGTTTTGCATTGATACTGCACTCCATAATTTGTTCATCATAAGGGATTCTGCCCAAAAACGGCAATCCCACATCTTCCATTTTTTCTTTCTCTCGAGAATTTCCAATAGTTTCATTAAGCACTAAATAAATTTTTTTAATCTTCAACTTGAGTTTCTGTGCCGTCTCCTGAATGCGTTTAGCCGACCTTAAAGCTACCGGCGCAGGATTGGCAGTTATTAAAAGGGTATCCACATCTCTCGTGGTGCGTCTTGATAGATGTTCCATACCGGCTTCGTTATCCATAACTACATCGCGATAATTTCCTTTCAGTTTCTCCATAAAGTTCCTTAATAAATTGTTGGCATGGCAGTAACAGCCTGGACCCTCGGTGCGTCCCATAACCAGAAGGTCAAATCCCTTTGATTCCACCAAAGCATCCTGAAGCTGATAATCCAAAAGCCTTTCCTTAGTGATGCCGGCGGGCAAATCTTCCTTTCTATCCATAATTTCATCTACGGTGCTGACCACCGTTTTATCAAAGGTTATACCTAAGGCCTCATTTAAGTTGCTATTTGGGTCAGCATCAACTGCAAGAATAGGCCTCTGGTCAGTCTTCAGCAAATACCCGATGATTAATGCCGCCAGAGTTGTCTTTCCCGTTCCTCCCTTACCCGCCACCGCAATGGTATAAACCATTATTTTATAAGAAGAGTTTCTCAATTACCGTGGGAAAACGACCAAGATCGGTATGGGGTAGAAATAAAGCCCCGGTGTATTCATTCATAAAGGATGGATCGACACTAAGTTCGATATAGGTCATTTTTTTAGCAATTTCCCTGGTCTTCATCATCGCCTCATAGGATAAAAGAGCAAATTTCGCACCGGCCAAGGAACTGTTGCCGATGAATTCAAATTTCTTTCTGTCCAGATCTGGAAGAAGACCGATCCAGATTGACTTCTCGATATTTAAGTAGTTGCCAAAACCGCCGGCTAAATAGATTTTCTCAATATCCTTCAGTTCCAAGTTCGTCTTCTTGGCGAGGATATCGGCCGCGGTGTAAATGGCACCTTTGGAACGAATAAGATTGGTGATGTCTGCCTGGGTAATGATAATATCTTCATTGGTATCACTATCCCTTCCCCAGACTAAAACAAACTCCAGACCCTCTTCCCCTTCCCTTACCCTCTTCGTATCAAGATTCTCTCTAATCTTACCCGAACGTTCAATCACTCCTGCTTTGAGAAGTTCGGCTAACGCATCGATGTAGCCAGAGCCACAGATACCAACGGGTTTATTCCCACCGATGGTAAAATATTTTACCTTATAATCTTCCGGGTCGATCTCGATCTTCTGGATTGCTCCTTCCATCGCTCTGACCCCAGAGTGCACTCCACTTCCTTCAAAGGCCGGTCCGGCGGAAGAGGAGCAGCAAACCAACCACTCCCTATTACCTAAAACGATCTCCCCATTGGTGCCAATATCGATTAACATTGAGAGTTTATCCGCCTCATCAATACCGCTGGCAAGAACCCCGGCAACAATATCGGCTCCCACATAGGAAGATACTCCCGGCAGGCAGGCTAAAAGCCCCCGGGGATTAATCTTTATTCCCGCTTCTGCCGCTCTGATTACCGGCATAAAATTGGCCGTAGGCACATAGGGCTCCCGGCGCAGATAGGTGGGGTCAACTCTCAACAAAAGATGACTCATCGTCATATTCCCCGCACACATTACTCCCGTAATTTCACTGAGACTGATTTGATGCTCGGTGCTTAAAACTGAGATGAGTTCATTAATGGTGTCAATCACCACGTGATGCAATTTTTCCAGACCATCCTTTTTTCCGGCATAGACCATCCGGGTAATGACATCCTCCCCATAGCTAACTTGCCGGTTATGGGTTGCTTTGGTCCCTAAGGTTTTACGGGTATTCAAATCCACTAACTGGGCGACGATGGTTGTTGTCCCAATATCAAGCGCTACACCAAAATTTCTCTTGGAGGTATCACCCGGCTCAATCAAAACTACCTCAACGGTCCCATTACGTTTACCCAGAAGAAAGGTAACCTCCCAATTACTCTCCCGGAAAAGCCTTCCTATTTTCTTCACATTAGCCAGACCGGTCTGAATAATTGGTATCTCCAATTTACGTCTGATCTCCCGGTAGAGCCGTTCCAGATCGCTGATATTATCCTTTAGGCTGGGAGGTGGCAGTTTAAGAAAGAGTTTGGTGGCTAAGGGGGAATGGGGAAAAATTTCTCTTTCCTTAATTTCAATTCCCCGTTCCACCTCTCCGGCTTTACTGAAAAGCCCCGCTAACCGTTCAACCTTTGCTTCTTCGGTTAAGATCTGTTCTTTCTCTAACCTGGAACCAGGCGGTACTTCTACCTCAACATTGCTATGGATGGTGGAACGACAGGCAAGAACATAGCCTTTCTGTAGTTCCTCCTTGCTCAGCCGGCCGGTAGGTTCAGAGACTACCTGCCCCTTTTTAACAATAACTTTGCATCTACCGCAGACTCCTTCCCCACCACAGGAGGAGTTGATATAGACCCCGGCGGCGATAGCCGCATTCAGGATATCGGTGCCCTTGGGAACTTTGACCTTCTGATTATCGGGATAGAAGGTAATTGTGCAAATAGCCATATGAATAAAGCCGAGCAAGCTCGGCAACTACACATTATTGTAGTGGCAAAGCTTGCTTTGCCGAATTTTGAAATTCCTATACTATTTTGTTAATTTTCCTACTGCATCTTCACAAACGAATACGATATCTTCCGTAGTAAGATAGTCATAGACACTGGAATCGAAGAGAACCTTGCAGGTAGGAAGAAATTCCTCATTACCCTGGTAAATGATAAAGTCTATGGGAACTTTGGGAAAGGCCAAAATTCTTACGGAGGAATCACCAAAATTTGTCTTTGTTCCTTTCAAGGATAAACCTGCCTCCAGAAGCAGAGAAGGTTTTTCTCCCAAGAACTTTAAAAATGGTTTATGCACTCTACTTTCAAATACAGAGTAATAGAGATTTCCTCCCGGAATCTCTCTAAAGTCAATCAATTTATCCGAGAGCAGAGTCCCTTTGCTTCTATTCAAATAATGGAGAATAATAATTTTCTCCCGGGAAGACACCTTCCTATCATCGTCAACGTAGTGCGGAGGTCTTATAGCCTCGCCTTTATCATCGTCAACGTAGTGCGGAGGTCTTATAGCCTCGCCTTCCCTATTGTAGTGCGGAGGTCTTATAGCCTCGCTAAAATTAATGTAACTAATCTCCACCTCAGGTAAGCGAATAGAATATCCCTGATTTAGATAATCTATTTTTATCCCTTCTTTATTAAGAGTTGCTCCGCTTCTCTGAGAAATATTTTTTAAATCTATTCCTTTGAATTCTTTGATTGCTAACTCTAAAGCCGAATCCATTTACTAAGATTCCCCAGACAATTCTAATGAAATTTTCTTAACAGCTTTTCTCACTGCTTCAATGTTTTCTATGTTATCAATTATTATTTTAAGATAACCTTCTCTGAAAACGATAAAGCCATTCTCAAGTCTGACAAAATATTTCTCAAATGAATTTATCATTTTTTGATAGATACTTTTTATTCTTGTTTTCGGATTCTGAAGTTTTTGTTTTAATTCATCTATATCCCAAACCACATAGGGAATAAGAACTACCTTCTTTTTTCTCAGAATTTTAGCAGCCTCTTTTCTTTGGCTTATTTTGGCGATTTGAAATCCTATATCATTAATTCTTGCATCAATTCCTTGAGCATCTAACTCCGCATTGCTTTCAAGTTGCAAATCCTTACCTTCTTTGGCACAGATATGCTCAAACATATAACAAAAATCTAACTGGGTAAGGACTGAAATCCAGGTTCTATACATTCGGGCTTTAAATCCAAGAAAAACCTTATTGTTAAGGTTGTTATTCACCTTATCTTCATAAAATTTTCTATGTGCCCGCACTAATTCCTTCAGGTCCTTAATCTTCTGGGGTTGGTTTTGCTGGAGTTCATTCCAAAATTTATCAAACCAGTCTTCAAAGCTCAAAAAATCTGCCCCTTCCCAATAATTCGTGTAAATTGATTTTAAGGGAAACAATTGTGGAACTAAATCTTGTTCCACCCACTTGATATCTTTTAATTTCTTTCGGTATTCATCCAACGGAATAGTTTCAAGAAAATAACGGTATTTTTTAAGATCTTCCAATGGATTTTTCATAATATCTTCTTTCTTCTTATTTCCCGCCATTCTTTTTTATTCGGTAGAGGAAGGTTTTTCAATTGAGTAATACTTAAATGATAAGTAATTTCGCGATATACATCTTTTACATATCTCCTTACATAATCTGAATTGAGATAGTCCAGTATTTCTGAATCACCCAGGTCAAAGTCCAAATTAAATAAATCATTCTTTCTTAAGAGATGATAAACATCGCCCATCCATGGATAACATCTTTCATCTATAGCTGCCCCCACTCTTCCATTTCCTCGGAAACCTAAACCAACTACGATATGCGGGACACTAAAATATCGTCCTAGTTTTTTTACTTCTGCCTTTTTAATCCAATAACCCGTGAGATTGTTATAGATGACCTTATTACACTTAAGATTTCGTCCATTTAAAAGAGGTAGATAACCACCTTCTCGAAGAGGTCTTTCCTTCACTATATAAGGACTATGTTTAATTTCAGGAGTTCGCAAAGAAATCCTGAGGTCATAAATATCAGCTAACCGATAAGAACAGATGCTTTCTATGGTGTGGGTATAATCCGTTTCAAACTTAACTACCTCCCCCTGCCAGTGAGAGTTGACTTTTATCGTACTAATCTTATTATCTCTATATTCCAAAAGTTCCAACCTAGAAGTGAACTTATCAGATTTAAGGAAATTTAACACCACTGATGAAACATCCGCTTCGGGTTTAAACACACCTGGCCCCAGATAAATTATAGCGGTTCCACCATTCTGGGATAAAAAAGCTCTCAGTTTTCTAAATTCATCCAGAATCATAAATGTAGGAGGAACGATAAAAATCAATTGCCCTTCGGCTCTAAGCAACTTAATAGATCTTTCTATAAAAGCACCGTAAACATTATATTTCCCATACCAAGTCTCATACAGACTTTTATATTTTTCCTTAGTATCGGGGTCAATTTTTATGGGGTAATGTTTGGAGAGACTGGGAATACCATAAGGCGGATTGCCAATAACTAAATCAAAGGATGAACCTGGTTGCCACAAAAGATAATCAGCCCTAATTATTTTAATATTACCACCAATATTTACAGTAGTTAAATAATTGATAATATCCTGATTAATTTCTACCCCAAAGAGTTTTGCTTGCTTAGAAAGTGCAGGTTGATTCCTTCTTATTCCGACCAAAAACTGTGCCAAACCACAGGCAGGTTCTAAGATGGTAATATCTTTTTTATCAGTGTATTCAGTAACATCAATCAGATTAACCATAAAATCAACAATCTGTTCGGGGGTAAAAAACATCCCGTAATCTTTCCTGATACCTTTTAGATTGTTATTCACTATGCTTTGATGGACCTTGTAGTCCACCAATGCTTCTTCTCTCACTAATAATGGTTTGTATCTTTTTTGGCGATACCTTATCCTTTTCATATTCTCATCACCCTTTCAAATAGAGCAATTGCAGATAACTCAAGATAATCAGGGGCACATCCCCTGAAACCCCTTTGAGATGATTATCTTGTCTTTTTAAAAGATAAAGACCTTTAATCATCGGAATTATTGAAATTCCGATGCTATAAAATGACCGAACTACTCCGTTTATGCACGACTCTATACGCTGTCGTTTAGAATTCAATGAAATGAACCAATTCATCATCTATCTTTTCAAGGTCTAACAATACCTTCTCTCTTCTCGGCTGTCCGCCAGCATTTCTAAAATCTCTCTGAAACGAACCACATTTAACCAAAGTATTATCAGTTATTTTAATAAAGGAAATCTGCTGTAAATCAAAGGACACTTTTCTTAATCTTGACCAAGCACCTCTCTCTATTCTTTCTATCACATATTTTGATTTCCCACCCTTCAATGCTTCGTGCCATTTTTGAAATGTCCTATCTTCATCATTATATAAAACCTTCCCAAGAGCAAGAATCAAACCAACTTCTCCATAATCTTTAATTCCCTTTGCTGTTGCTTCGCTATCATTAACAATAATCTGATGGCTGCTTGTATTCATAGCATGAGCCTTAAAATCCCAAGGGATGTTCTTAAACCCATCAAATTCCACTCTACCATATCTTGGCCCAGGAATCTCTATGATACCTGATAAATATCTTTCGCACAGAAATTGAAAATAGAAACCAATCCATTCCATTTGCTTCCAGTGAGCAAAATTCGCTTTTTTCATTTTTAAGATAGAGTTTCTACCATCCCACAATTTAGGTATACCCTATAATTTTTTCCCAATTTGTTTAGCGGTTCTCAAATAAGCCATTTTACTCTTTCCATATCTTGCTTTTCCACTATCAAATAACTTCAATAAAGTTTGAGTATTTGTCTTGCACTCCTCTTTAATTCTGTATAAATCTTTCTCTAATCTTTCTTTGGCAAATTCGTAATATTCTTTTGCAATCTCAAATCCGATGTATTGTCGATTTAGCATTTTACTGACTACAGCCACTTGACCAGAACCTAAAAATGGGTCTAAAACAATATCTCTTTCTTCGCTTGAATACATTAATATTTTTTTGATTAACTCTGCCGGTAATTTTGTAGGAGTTTTTTGGTCTCCTGTCCAATATTCTCTTTTTATAATCCAAACATCTTCTTTGTCTTCATAATGCAAACTTTTCCCTATTTCACTTTTAGACTCTTGATCATATCGTGAATAAGGAAAAAATTTCCTCTTTTCATCATTTTTGCAGACATAAAGACAATGATAATGCGAACTTACAAATTTTCTTTTTGTTACAACGCCAAATTGATACTTCCAAACAATATGGTTTACGGTAATAAACCCCAACTTATCAATCACTGTTAAAATATCTTTCAGATTATTCCAGCCAGAAAAAACATACATACTCCCAGATTCTTTCAGTATTCTATATACTTCTTCCATCCATTTAACAGTAAAATCGTAATATTTTTCTTTAGAAATTTCATTATATCCTTCCAGAACTCTTGAGGCAGTCCTATGATAGTTACTTCTTTTTGCTTTAAAATCTATTGCGAAAGGTGGATCTGTTACAACAAGATCTACTGTATTATCTGGGATATACTTCATTCCTTCTATACAATCCATATTATAGATTTTGTTAAATTTCAATTCTTCCATATTTTTACATCTTCATTCTAAACAATGCTGTATTTATCTGTGATTTCATAACTTAAGCCAGGAATGGGAGTAGAGGGAAAAACCCAGCAAGACCCTGGCCGTCTTAAGATAGTTAACCTCTTCGGCAGAAAGATTATTTATCTCCGGCTCTTTGCCATCCATCGCATCCCAGACTATTCTTTTTAAATTTTCTTTTTCTCCTCTTGCTATTCTAACTAACTCAGAATCAAAGGCATCGACAATGGCTGAGGTTAATCCATATTTTTGCAGCATCATTAAATAGGTGCGATTAAGGAGGTCTCGAAGCTCTTCCGGGGTTCCATTAGAGACATTGGAGAGGCCGCAGGTGGACTTACATCCCGGAGCCAATTCCCGGAACATCTGCATAAATTCGGTGCAACCTTTAACCTGGTCTTGCTGGGAAGAGATGGGGAGCACTATTGGGTCCAGCCAGATATCTTCATTGGGAATTCCTTTCTCGGCCGCCCTGGCTAAAAGTTCAGCCGCCAGAGCACCTCTCTCAGCGGCATCCCGGGGGATACCTTCAGTGCCCAAAAGTAAACCGACAAAGCCGCAATTGTATTTTTGCACTAAAGGAAAGAGAGCCTCTACCCTCTCCGGTCTACAGGAGATAGAATTGATAATTGCTTTTCCTTGATGTACCTTTAATCCTGCCTCGATTGCCTCGATATTTGTCGTATCCAGGAAAAGGGGAAGGTCCACCACCTCCTGAACAGTTTTAACCAGCCACTCCATAAGTTCCGGTCCTTGCTTCCTTGCTGGTCCCAAGTTGACATCAAGATAATCCATTCCCGCCTCTTTCTCTTTAAGCGCTAATTCCTGGATCGGTTTTGCCTCTCTATTCTTTATTGCCAGACCAATCTTCTTCGCAACGATATTGATATTTTCTCCAACCAGAATCATTTTTTACCCTCCTGCCGAGCCTTCAGAAAAGCCGGGATATGAGATGCCTCGCGAGGGCCGATGATAATTTCCCAGCCGGATAGTTCCTCCTCTAATTCTCCAGAAATTTGCGCGGCATAGCCCGGGATGATGAGTTTCTTATGTTTAACCTTATCCATAATCCCACATTTCTTCACAAAGGGAGCAATGGTTTCGGCGACAAACTTATCGGCCGCCCAGGCGGTCATCACCGAAAGGCCTTCCGCCTCCTGAACCAGAAGCCAGGCCGGAACCCGGCTTGATTCTATCTCTCCGGAGACAATAAAATAGGTAAGGGAAAAATTGGTAGTAACCAGCACCGGGGAGTCTTCACCCGGATTATTAATCTCATAGATTCCTTCCTTGGTGGCCATCGGTCGCTGAGGGTCGGTATAGATATTCAATCGCTCTAAGAGAAGCGGAAAGAGACTTTCTCCCATAAGGTCAGAAAGCACAATGATTCCGGCATATTTGGCAATCAATACCGAAGCAACTGTCGCCTCCTCCATAAAATTATTGGTCATCTCGCAGGGAAAGGCAATCGTCGGAAAGCCCAAAGCACGGAACTTCTTAAGCAGGGCGGCTCTTCTGATTATTGTCTGGTCCTCTAAAACCTGCCGCAGGGTTCGGGCTCCCGAATCAAGCACTAAATCCTTTAACCCTTTCTCACTCAACTTTGTGGTAAGTTCAACCAGTTCTTCTATTGTCTCCCCCCGAACGGCTAAAGGACAGGAATTCTCCTTAGCTAAATTTGCTAAATTGTCAAGGTTCTCTTTATTTGCGGCATAGATTAGAGGTTTATCATCCTTGCAAACCTGCAGACCAGCCGCCAGAATATCCGAATTATTGCTCATTAAGATAATGCCGTTTTTACTCTTTTCCTTAACCTTCTTAACCACTTCAGCAAATTTTTGCGGTTCTTTTGATTCCTCCTTTATTGCGATTAGGTCTGGGCGAAGCAAAAGACCGACTCTCTCATATTGAAGTTGATTAAAACGAGAAATTTTCTCCTCTATTTCCTCCTCACCCATACTATCCTTAATCAAAAGAGCCAGACCGGGAGGGTTAACGAAGGTCTTCTCATGGCGGAACATTACCGTCTCCCCGCCAATCTTCAGGCTCTGCTCTCCCGTTCCAATGGTAAGGGGTCGGATTGGAGGAGCGGAGGCCTCAGCCAATTCTCTCTTTACCTCCTCGGAGACATCAGGGCAGGAAGAAAGTTCGGCCTTTCCCGCCGCCAAATTCATCGCAAAGGCCAGGCAGGTAGGAACACCGCACTTACCGCAGTTTGTCTTGGGCAGCTTCTTATAAATTTCAATCCCGGTTAATGCCATTTTATTCTCCTAATATCGGTTCCATCTTTAATGCGGGATGATTTTTCTCTTT
>PFWI01000224.1 GCA_002791075.1 bacterium (Candidatus Ratteibacteria) CG_4_9_14_3_um_filter_41_21
AATGATTGGCGACCCCACCGGCAGAATTGAAACCAGGCCTTTACTCTCGCCGGAAGAAATAGAACGAAATTTACAAACCTATCAAGAACAGGCAATGATTGGCGACCCCACCGGCAGAATTGAAACCAGGCCTTTACTCTCGCCGGAAGAAATAGAACGAAATTTACAAACCTATCAAGAACAGGCGGGTAAACTCCTTGACCTGAGAAAAACCGAATTTGTCCGCAACTCCTCCTGGCTGGAAAAATTGAATCTTAAAGAAGTAATTAAACTGACTTCTTCTTTTACCGCGGCCCAGATGTTAGAACGAAAAGATTTCCGTCAACGTTACCAGGATGGTCTCTCTCCTTCCCTCCAGGAATTCATCTATCCTTTGATGCAGGGTTATGACTCGGTTGCCTTAAAAAGTGACGTTGAGGTGGGGGCCACCGAACAGAAATTCAACCTGCTGGCCGGACGAACTGTTCAAGAGGCTTTTGGAATGAAAAAACAGGTGGTCATTACCATGCCCATCCTGGAAGGGACCGACGGCAAAAGAAAGATGAGCAAAAGTTTTCATAATTACATCGGGATTAACGAAAAACCGGAGGAAATCTACGGAAAATTGATGTCTATTCCTGATGCTTTAATGGAGAAATATTTCTCTTTGCTCACCGAGTTCTCCGGGGAAGAAATTTCTAAACTTTTAAAGCAGCCTTTTCTTGCCAAAAAGAGACTGGCTTCCTCTATTGTGCAAACTTACTGCGGAAAAAAAGAAGCGGAAAAAGCCGAAAAGCATTTTGAAACCATTTTTCAGAAGAAAAAGATTCCTTTAAAAATACCGGTCTTCCGGTTAAAAAAAGAAGAAGTTAAAAAAGGAAAAATCTGGATTATCCGGCTGCTGGACTTGGCCAGATTAGTTTCTTCCCATAATGAGGCCAGGCGCCTCCTCCGCCAGAAAGCAATATCCCTGGACGGGGAAATTATCACCAGCCCTGATTTAGAAATCAAGATTAAAGAGGGGAGTGTAATTAAAGTGGGGAAGCGCCGCTTTGTAAAAGTCAAGGTTATCTGAAGGAATGCACCCGAATTACTTCTCTCTTTATCAAAATGGAATATTAGAAGGGAGAGCAAAGGAGGGTTATCGTATCCTTGAGAATTGCCATCTTTGCCCCCGCGGTTGTTCGGTAAACCGGCTTAAAAAGGAAAGAGGGTTCTGCAAATCAGGAAAAAATCCTATTGTGGCCAGTTGGTCTTCCCATTTTGGCGAAGAGCCGCCAATTTCCGGGCCTTTCGGTTCCGGGACAATCTTTTTTACCAATTGCACTCTTTCTTGCTGTTTTTGCCAGAACTATCCTATCAGCCAGTTGGGAGAAGGCAATGAAGAGACTGTCACGTCGCTTTCCCGGATGATGCTTTCCCTGCAGGAAAAAGGCTGCCATAATATTAATTTGGTTACCTCCACCCACTTTGTTCCCCAGATTCTAAGGGCCATTCTTTTAGCCATTCCAAAAGGGCTTAAAATCCCTCTGGTTTATAATTCCAGCGGCTATGAATCACTAAACACTTTAAAACTCCTTGATGGTATTGTTGATATCTATATGCCGGACTTCAAATACGGGGATGATAAACAGGGAGAAATTTATTCAGAAGTTCCTGACTATTTTTCCAGGACCAAAGAAGCTATCCGGGAAATGTATCGGCAGGTGGGAAATTTAAAGTTAGATAAAAAGAGGATAGCAAAAAGGGGGCTATTAATTCGTCATCTGGTTTTGCCTAATGATTTAGCCAAAAGCGAAAATGTCCTAAAATTTATCGCCGCAGAGACTTCTCTTGATACTTGCCTAAGCCTTATGGCGCAATATTTCCCGGCCAACCGCGCTCCGCAAATCCCGGAATTAAACCGCAGAATTACCAGGAGAGAATATCAAAAGGTCCTTGATTTAGCTAGCTCATTAGGTTTAAACAATATCCTGCGGCAGGAAATTTAATTATGGAATACCCCTTAATTACTCTATATGAATCTCTCTATAAATCTTTTGGTCCACAGCATTGGTGGCCGGCAAGAACCAAATTTGAAATTATTGCGGGGGCTATTCTTACTCAGCAGACCACCTGGAAAAATGTGGAGAAGGCAATTGAAAATCTGCGGAAGGAGCATCTTTTGTCCGTCAAGAATTTAGGCGAGGCGCCTTTAAGAAAAATTGAGAAATTGGTGCGGCCGGTCGGTTACTATCGCCAGAAAAGCAAACATCTTAAAGGAGTATCCGCCTATCTTCTAAAACATTGCCGGGGGGATTTAAATAAATTTTTTAGAAAGGAGACCAAAACTTTACGCAAGGAATTGCTTATGCTCCGGGGAATTGGGAAGGAAACGGCTGATTCTATCCTTCTTTATGCCGGAGAAAAGAGAGTCTTTGTCATTGATGCCTATACCAGAAGGGTTTTGCAGCGGCTTAATTTGTTGGTAGAAAACGATTATGATAAGATAAGGAGGTTTTTTGAAAAGAATCTGCCCAAAAATATTAAGATTTACCGGGAATTCCACGCTTTGTTGGTAAAATTGGGGAAGGAATTCTGCAAGAGAAAACCTCTTTGCCAATCCTGCCCTGTTTTAAAGGAGGGATTATGCCCAGGGAAACTATGACCGGAAAAGAACGCTGGTTAGCGGTGCTTAAACGAAAAAAACCGGACCGTATCCCGATGGACTATTGGGCCACCCCAGAGGCTACCGAAAAACTGATGAAATATCTGGGGCTGGACACGGAAACCGCTTTATTTAAGAAACTGCATATTGATAGGCCGGTTAGCGTAGGGGGAAAGTATGTCGGGCCGCCAGACTATGATAAAAAATTTGGTCCTGGTTATAAGAAAGTAAGTTATGGAACAGGAGCATATAACGAGTGTATTTATCATCCCTTGGCAAAGTATAAGACGGTTGAAGAAATTAAAAA
>PFWI01000221.1 GCA_002791075.1 bacterium (Candidatus Ratteibacteria) CG_4_9_14_3_um_filter_41_21
CCGCAAAAATATGATGTAATTGTTGTTGGAGCAGGCCATGCCGGATGTGAAGCCGCATTAGCCACGGCTAAAATGGGGCTTCGCACACTTCTTCTAACTATTAATTTAGACACTATCGCCCAGATGTCCTGTAATCCGGCAATTGGGGGCTGCGCTAAAGGACAACTGGTCAAAGAGATTGATGCTCTCGGCGGGGAGATGGGAAAAAATATTGATAAAACCGGAATTCAGTTCCGCATGCTTAATACCAAAAAAGGTCCCGCGGTCTGGGGACCGAGAGCACAGGCAGACAAAAAGAGTTACCAATTCGGTTTAAAGCACACCTTAGAGAAAGAAGAAAATCTCGACCTCAAACAGGAACTGGTAGAAGAAATTCTGGTAAAAGAAAAAAAAGTAATCGGAGTAATTACTCACCATCAAACTCTCTACTACGGAAAAGCAATTATTCTTACTACCGGAACGTTCCTCAAAGGCCTCATCCATATCGGCGAACTAAAGATAGCCGCGGGAAGAGCCGGAGAGTTTCCGGCAGAAAAACTCTCCGATAATCTGAAGAAATTAGGCTTTGCAATCGGAAGATTAAAAACCGGTACCCCGCCCAGAATCAACAGAAACTCCATTGATTTCTCCAAAACAGAGATTCAAAACGGGGATAAAAAGCCGACCCCCTTTTCCTTTTCTACCGAGAGAATCAGGCAGCCACAAATCCCCTGTTATATTACCTATACTAATGAGAAGTGCCACAAAATCATCCGTAAAAACTTGAAGCGGGCTCCTCTTTACACCGGCCAAATCAAAGGGATTGGACCAAGATATTGCCCTTCCATCGAGGTAAAGATCGTCAATTTCCCCCAAAAGGAGAGACACCAAATTTTCTTAGAACCGGAAGGAATAAACACTGAGGAAATTTACCTCAACGGTTTTGCCACCAGTATCCCGGTAGACGTTCAACTGGAAGCCCTCTCGGCTATAACCGGTCTTCAAAATGTTAAGATGATGAGGCCGGGTTATGCCATTGAATATGATTTTATTTTTCCCCATCAGATTAAAGCAACCCTGGAGACAAAATTAATCGAAAATCTTTATCTTGCCGGCCAGATTAATGGCACCAGCGGTTATGAGGAAGCAGGAGCTCAGGGAATTATGGCAGGAATTAATGCCACTTTAAAAATAAAAGGAAAATCTCCTTTTATTTTAGACCGAGCTTCCGCCTATATCGGAGTTCTTATTGATGACCTTATTACCAAAGACATTAGCGAGCCTTACCGGATGTTTACCTCCCGGGCAGAATACCGGCTCCTTTTGCGGCAGGATAACGCCGATTTAAGGTTAATGGAATACGGATATAAGTTTGGATTAATCAATGAAGAACAATTTGAAAAACTACAGGAGAAGAGAAGAAAAATTACGGAAGAGCTAGATAAATTGAAACATAAAAAAAATTATATAATAAATAAAAACTTAAACGAAGATACCCGCCGTCAGGTAGAGATACAATTAAAGTATGAAGGTTATATTAAAAGAGAACTCCAGAGCATCAAAAGATTCAAAAAAGCAGAAAAGAAAAGGATTCCCCCAAACTTCGACTATTCAACCCTCTACGGCCTTTCTACCGAGGCCAGGGAGAAACTTACCCGGATAAAGCCCTTCTCTTTTGGCCAGGCATCCAGAATTGATGGTCTCCGCCAATCCGATTTATCTATTTTGCTGATTCATTTGGAGAAGAGTCGAAAATAAAACTTGCCCTTTTTCTCTCGTCAACCACTCCAACTCTTTTTACTTAATAAAAAAAGAATTGTCGAAAAAAGTAACTAATGATATTGCGGGAAATACCGGTAGAGTTCTCTTCTGTGCAATACTCTTACAAAAATTACAGTTCTCTCTTTAAGTATGATGCCTATTCTATAGTCTCCAATTCTTACTCGATAATAATTTCTGCCTCCTTTCAGTTTTTTCAGAGATTTTATCTCTAAAAAATTATTAATTTTTTCAATCTCTTTTATAAAATTTAATATTCTTTTTAATAATTTTCCATCTTTAATTTTCTTTAAATCTCTGCTAAAACTTTTTTTAAATTCTGTTTACACTTTTAACTTTTCAGTATTTTAAAAATGTCATTTCTGCTCACTGATTTTGTTTTTTCGCTCTCTTTTATTACCTTGGCTAATGCCATATCCTCTATTGCTTCTACAAACAATCCGTAAAACATATCTTGCCTTTCCTCAAAAGCATTAATCATAGCTCCTTTTAATAATTCCTTCATTTCGTCTTTCTCCTGATTAATTAAAGTTTTCATGTTATCCCCTCCT
>PFWI01000258.1 GCA_002791075.1 bacterium (Candidatus Ratteibacteria) CG_4_9_14_3_um_filter_41_21
CACTGTGTATATTGAACCGGCCATACTCACTAATACTGCTATGAGAATAGATAAGGTTATTAATCTCTTATTCATCTTTATTTCTTCTACCAGTTTAAAGCTATGCGCGACATAGGGCATCAGAAATACCTTCAGGTCAGCACACCAGATAAAGCTATAGGCAAGAGCGGTTAATCCTGAGAGGCCGATAGCATTGCTCCCTACTGCCGCAATAGTAAATACCTGTGGGGTTAATGGAGATTTTACTACCAGCATTCCTCCCTGAACGATCACTCTGGTTAAAGCGATAAAAACTACGAAGGCAGCTACCATTAATAACATTGCGATATGGATTGGTAGCCCACTTTTTACCAACCATCCCATCATAAATATTAATCCAAATATCAGGATAAATACAGCAGCCCGGTATGATAATGCCTCATCGTTATCATCTATGTTTTTGTCTCCTTTGAATGCTTTTCTGAAGACATCTTTTAGGTGACCTTTTGCCATCCAGATGATAAATATTACCAGGACGATCATTGCCCCGAAACCTTGATGCGAAACAGAAGGAGAGTAAGCACAATAGGCTTCTCTTGCCCCGATGCTGTATCCTAAGATGTTAAATATCCCGGTCTGAATTGTCCCTAATATGGAAAACAACCATAGACTTAATGAAAGGCTGGTGCTTAAGAGATAAGTTATGCCAATTACCGGGAAACTTATCTGCATATATACCCCGGTGGTATTTCTAAAAATTGGAAACCCAGAATTTAAGGTTATTTCTGGTATAAAGTGAAAATAGGTATGTAATCCATTAATACTGCTTATTACTACCGGCACCGAAATTCCTAACCATAGAACTGGATTCTTGAAGAATTGGTTTATTGTAGAGCCTTCCTTTGGACTCTCTACCATCTCTTCCGGTAACTGCATCAAAGGATAGAGCAATCTCTCTTTCTCCATCCACTGCTTCCTGATGATTACCATCATAGAATACATCACCGCATATAGCGCTAATATGAAGGATAGCCAGGCAATCAATGGAGCTTTCCATGCTGCCCAGGGGATTCTGCCTCCCTTTGGCAATCCTTCAAAGAAACACCTGACTGCTTCAGAATCCTTGACCGCCAACCAATCTGGCATATGTGAGAAAATCAACCCTTCCCAGCGATTGAATTCGGTGGCATAATACCTACCTCCAGCCAGTATCGGCAGTAACTGCTCGCTCAAACCCATTGTTGGTATAGAACAGCCGACAAGCATCATAATGAAAACTATGAGCAATTCGCCCGGTCTTAATCCTCTTTTTAATTTACTCAATGGGACATTAATAAGAAGAATTAATAAAAACAGGAGGGTTGTTGCTATTAAAGGCAGGGCGGTTAGCATCAGATTAGAGCCCTGGATAGAGCAATCGGCATAAGGTCCAGCTATAGAAATAAAGAGGGATAAGATTATACCTATTACCAATGCCCTAACAGTCAATACCCTTTCAGAATTGTTTAGAGTAGGTGACATAGTCCAGTTGAGTCTTTATTTTAGAGCTCTTTTTAATCTGAAAATATTACTCATCAGATTCTTCACGCATTCCAGTTCTGCTTCAGCCCTGGATACTTCTTTTTCCATCTCGGTCATAGTAGGCAGCTCCTTTAAAGGTAATTTATTGTATGGAATTTCAAAGTTTTGCTTCATAAACCAGGCAAAGCAAGCTTTGCCACTACATAGACAAAATAAATATTGTAGTTGCCGAGTTTACTCGGCTAATTTAATTTTTTTATCCACTACCTTAAGAGTGGATATCTCCTCCGCCTTTATCTCTTCAGAAAGTCTTATTGCTTCCCTGCCAATAATTTTAGTATTGTCAAAAACTTCCCTTCAATTTTCTGCTAAACCCAGCACCTAAGCCTAGGTGCTGGGTAAACCGTTGAATAAAAAGACAGTTCCGATGATTTTACCTTCCTTCTTCTATCACCACCATTTCATGCACCTTAAAATCCCTTACCCTAAATCTTATTCCCCCTTCTTCAGTAATTTGGAAGTTGATATTCCTTCGCTTGGGATAGGGATAAAAAACCTCTATTCTTTTATCCTTTACCTGAGGATAGAAGAGTTCTAATTCCACATTATGGTTATTGATTAATGAGGGAGCATAGTCAAACAAATGCATTATCCAGCGGTTCTTCTCATCCTGAGTTCTGATAGCTACCTCAACCTCTTGACGGCAATTCTGCACTCGGTAAGGCAATCTATCTCCGGTAACGCCTAATCCTCCGGTAATTGTATTGGCAATTAATTCTCTTGCGCCTGGCCAGAATTCTACGTCAAGGGTATGCACCGCTGCCCCCAATGAGTTAAGGCTCAATCCCGGATAGATAGCAGAGATGAAGATGCTCTTACCTTTTCCGAAATTGTTGATTACTATCGCTGGTTCTCCACCCTCTTCCCATTTTGCTACGGCCTTGCCGGTGGTGGGTTCTATCATATCATAACCTAAGGCTACATCATAGTTTATCTTGTCTCCAGAGTGGAAACCCTTGAGAAGAGATGTGTCTGTAATCTCTATTTTTCCTATTGTTTTTGGTCTTATATCCCGGTTGACATATTGCCAGATTTCCTCAAGATTTAAGGCGGAAGATGGGTTTGACCGGATATACCTTACGCCAAAAACATCGGCTAAACTATAGTCTTCCAAAAGATTGTTCCATTGGTCAAAAAGTGTGGTAGTACCGGAAGAGATTAGCGCTCCACCTTCCTTAATCCAATCACGGATAAGGCTTATTTCTTCTTTACTCATACTCTTGGCATCAAGGAGAAGCGCTATCTTGTATTGAGCCAGTTTCTCTCTGGTCAATGTTTCCGTCCAGATCACATCGGATTGGATATGGGACTGGAGAAGCGCCTCGTATATTCCTAATTGATGCTGGAAATATCTCCTTCCCCGACCACCGCTAAAACGGGAGGTGCCATAGATAAGGTCTTCTGTCCTGCCAGAGTAAAGAAGGGCAACCTTCTTAGGGGTATCGGTTTTTATTAAATAGTTACTTATCTGCTTTCCCTTGCCAAACATCTTTTTGCAAACTTCCCATCGGCCTTTATCCCATCCCCACATATAAGCATTAATCTTATCCGCAGGATGTTTGAAGACATGCGACCAGTGCCAGACAAAATAGCATTCTCCATGCAGAAAACTGGAGGCAAACCCTTTTTCTATCCAGACATTATCAGGAGCTTGCACCTGGTAGAACTCCACCATCACCGGTCTTACCTCGCCATCCCGGGCTAAGTCTGCTTTAAGCATACATCTGGTGGAGTGGGTGGCATAGCTCTCCGGACCATGGACATCTATCACTCCGCCAAAAGAAGGATAAAGGGAGAAATAGTTAAGGGCACCACTCACAAAAGTTCCCTCGCTGGTGCTGAAGGTAACAAAAGTTCCTTTACGCAGAGCATGTATCCATTCTACACCTTCTCTCCAGTTTTCCAATATGGACTCTCTTGCATATTCCATAAACTCTGCATAGAGGAAATTATGCGTGTTCTCCTTCGGGATTTCTACCGATGAGAGGCTCTCAATTCCGAATCTTCTTAGGGTCTCTTTGCCATACTTCGCTAGTAAATAGTCCTGAAAGCCTTCCCTGCTTACTACTTCTCCTGGTCTAATACCTTCTTCCTTCCAGAAGCCAGCAAAAGCCGGTTTATCAAACCACTTAAAGATACTCTCCTGGCAGCCTCTTTTTTCTATTCCGGAGTTTTCTTTAAGAGTAGATAAACCTTCTAACCATTTCAAACCCCTGTTATTCAAGGCAGTCAGGTATTCTCTGAACTTCTCTTCTCCTTCTTGCCGTAAGCATCTATTCTCTCCTCCGGTTATGGTGCCGGTTCCGCTACCCTCTTTTATATAGAAAGCCATACCTTCAGGGCTTCTGGGACGATTCCCATAGTAGCAAAAAAGCCTGGCATAAAAAGCATGATACCTATCTATCATCCAGTAAAAGTTATCTTTTAGAGAAAGAAAATCCGGCTGTCTTACGCCACCTTTTTCTATCCACTGTAAGGAAAACTCTGCATTTTCACGCACAAAAGGGTCTTTATCTTGCTTTAACTCCTCCAACACAGGTATAGCTTTCCTATCGCCAATAAAGACCTAAAGCTTCTGTTACCCTGCGTCTTATCCATTTATCTTTGGAACTGGTGGCTTTAGTTAAAGCAGGAACTGCTTCTTTTGCCTGCATCCATCCTAAAGCGTAGATACTGTTGCGACTCACCTCACCGGCAGAGTCATTGATTGATTCTATTAAAGCCTTTATTGCTCTCTTATCTCCGATTCTGCCTAATTCCAGGGCAGCATTTGCTCTGATATTCGCGGATGAACTTTTTAAGTTTTCTATTAATTCTGGAACAGCCAGATAATCTCTCTTTTGTTCCTCTTCTTCTGTTTTCTGTGTTACCTCTTTTTTTCTCAAAAGATATTTTCCTGTTATTATCTCCACTCCCTTCTGCAATTTTTCTATATCGGTTAGATTAAACATCCTTTTCCTGAGATTGCTCTCTTTTAAATCAGCCGGTAGGTTCTTCAACTGGGCCAAGTCCATTTTCTTTATCTCTCCTTCTATTTCCTCAAGGAGGGACTGATAATTTGACGCTAAGTTCTTTTTCAAGATATCTGTTTCTTTCTCTATCTTTGCTAAATCCTCCCTCTCTTTATCTGTCATTGTATATGGCTTAAACTCCTTTACCTTAAAGGAAATAATATCTAAGGGGGTCTCGTAATCATACTTTATGTCCGGAAGGATTCCTGGTTTAGTATCAAAACCTCTTTCGGAATGGGTATAATCCCAGATCTTCTCTCTTCTCAAAACTTTGAGTTCTACTTCTTGTTTTATCTCTTTGAGATTCTCTCTATCCTTAGGGCCGGCATTAGAGAGATAGGTTATGCTATTCATAAATAGTTTTAAGGTTATCCCTTCAATCGGTTTCGAGAAATCAAATCCACTTAAAATAACTCTTCCTTTTCCGAGAGTTCCAGCAACAAATATTGTCTCTCCTCCGGAATCTTTCATTAATGGCTTACCGGAAGGTCCTACCCTCATCACCTGATGGTCCCAGAAGGAATGATAAAACTTCTCAGGAATTCCCTGGGTAATTTCATGTTTTTTATCAATCACGATGACACCATTTGTATTTACTTTGTTATAGGCAACTCCTACTTCAGGAAATATAGGCCTTGAACAATTTCTTACCCAACCGGACCTGAAACCAGCTAACATCACTCCATAACCCCTGTTTACATAATCGGCTAGCCTTAGCCGTATAGGATAATCTGCCCAAATTACGGCATTCCAACCGCCGGAAAAGAGAAGAAGATTGTATTGATAGATTTCACCCTTTTTTACTTCCTCTTTACCGAAGTATCCCGTCTCAATACCCTGGGATTTTAAAGCATCAGCGACATCCTCTACCCCCGCAACCCTCTGGTCTCCATTATATATCCCCACTTTCAAATCCTCTGCCAATACTGCATGAGAGATAAAACCCAATACTAATCCTCCTATGATACAAAATAATATCTTTTTCATTTTTCTCGGCCTCCCTACTTATTTCATATTGTTTAATACCTTACCACCACCATCTCATGAACATCAAAATTCCTTACCTTAAATCGTATGACATTTCCCTTAACTGTATAAGCAACCTTCTCCTTGCCGGGATAGGGATAATAAATTTCTTTGGGCTTCTTTCCCGTCGGGATATTGAGGCTAACCTCCACACCTTCCATCAGGGATATCTTGGGGTCCATATTAAGGAGATGAACTATCCAGCGATTTTCATCATTTTGTTTTTTGAGGGCTACCTCTAATCTCTTCGGACAATGCTTAATCTCTATCGGTAATTCCGCATTGGTTAATTCTAAGGCTCTTCTTACACATCCGGCTATAAGTTCTCTGGAGCCATCCCAGAAATCTTTGTATAAGTTATCTACCGTCCAACCACCGGTGGTATGGCTCAAACCAGGATAAACAGGACTTAGGAATATAGACCATCCTTTATCATATCTGTTCTCAACAACGGCAGGGGTCCCATCTGCCCAGACTCCGATAACTTTACTGGTGGTTATCTTCGCTACGTCGTAACCAATATTTTTTTCATACTCGGCGCTCTCTTTTCCTTCCATATATTTCAGGTAATTGCTATCCTTAATCAGAACTTTCCCAATGCCATTTATAGGCTTTAGGTCCCGCTCCACATAGAGGAGCGTCTCTTTTAGAGGACCTGTCATCTCACTCTCTACATAGTTTACGCCGAAGACATCTGAGAGGGCATAGTTGGTTAAAGGCCTGTCCCACTGGTCGTGCAGTGTTGTTCCCCCAGTGGCGATCAGTATACCGCCTTCTTTTACCCAGTTTTTTATACAGTCTATTTCTTCTTTTTTAAGGCTCCTGCCGTCTGAAAGTATAGCAACTTTGTACCTGCCCAGTTTCTGAGAAGTTATCGTCTCCAGCCAGATCATATCTACAGGTAAATGTGATTGAATAAGGGCCTCCCACAGGGACTGTTGATTCTGGGTATAGCGGAATATCCTTCCACCCTTCAGTCCATCAGGACTACCGGTGCCGTAACTAAGAGTGCTTGTCCTTCCCGAATAGATCTGGCAAATGAGTTTTGGACTTTCCGCCGGCACTAAATAATCACTGATCGCTTTCCCCTTGCGGAACTGCCGCTCTGCCGCCTCCCATCTGCCTTTATCAAAAACATTGCAGCCCCCATTGCCATCGGGAGCATGTTTGAAGATATGACCCCACCACCAGACAAAAAAGTTTTGTCCATGGAGAAAACTGGAGGCAAACCCTCGCTCTACACGAGCCGGTGTATCTGCCTGATGGGCATAAAACTCTCCCAGGGCTGGTCTTACCTCTCCGTCACAAATCATATCCAGATGGAAATTGTTTCCATAAGAATGCTCTCCGTAATCCTGAGGTCCATTGGCGCCGATAATCTGGCTGATTCGGGGGTAGGCGCTGATATAAGTAGATTTGCCGCCGATATATCTCTGACTTAAACTGAAGGTAAGGTAGGTTCCTTTACGCAAGGCGGTGAGCCATTCGGCAGCCTCCTGCCAGGTTTCTACTCCTCGTTCAGCAAGATATTCCATATATTCTGCAAAGAGAAATTTCTCTTTTCTTCCTTCATCGGTAGGCTCAGGGCATCTCAGCTTTGCGATATCTTTGATGCCAAAGTTAAGGAGTTGCTTAAGGGTATATTTTTGCGCCAGATACCTTCGGAAATTCTCATCATTTCGGAAGGCAGCTTCCCACCAGAGAGCCTCTTCGGCCCAGAATCCACCCAGGGCTGGATATTTACCCCAACTTAAGATATCGCGTTCAAAACCCCCTTTGTCAAAGATAGCAGTGCCTCGCCGTCGCCAGCCAGGGTTGATTTTCAGTCCCAATTGTGAAAGGTAAGCAAGGTATTGGTCTGCCTTCGGATACCACTCTTCTATCTCATCGGTTGTATCAGACTCAATCAGACCGGTACCACCGCTTGAAGCAATATATCCGGCGGCTACTTCCGGCTCCTTAGGGTAAGAAGGATAGTGAAGGTATCTCCCGTAGAAAGCGTTATACTGTCCGGTGAGCCAGTAAAAGTCCTCCCTTCCTTTCAGAAATTCGGGTTGTTTTACCCCTCTCTCTTTCCTGCCTCCGGCCTCTATTTCTTCTAATGCCAGGGAACCAGCTTCTTCCACTCTTAAAGCACTGAAATAATAACCACCAAGTTTTTCTTCCTTATGTTGCGCAATGAATTCTTTTATTGCCGGGATAGCCTTTCTCTCACCGATGTGACCTAAAGCTCTGAGTGTACAGAGCATCTCTTCCCTACTCCAGACGTTCTGGTGGTCCTGCTGGTAGATTGGAATTCCGTGGGGGCCTATATTTCGGATATCCTTGACCTTTGCTACCTCAGTCAGGGGGGCTTGCAAAATCTTTAGAAGGGATGGCACCGCCCTCTTATCTCCCAACCACCCTAAAGACAAAATGGCATTTTGTCGCACAAAACGGTCGGGGTTGTCCAAGGTTTCAATGAGATACTCTGTTACATTTGTATCCCCGATCAAACCAAGCGCTTCTACTACCCGACGCTTGGTCCATACATCCTTTGTCTCTTTAGCTAATTTGAGCAATTCTGGAACTGATTCTTTTGCCTGCATCCAACCAAGAGCATAGATGGCATTGCGCCGAACAGGATACCGGGTGTCTTTAAGTATCTCAATTAAAGATTTTACTGCTCGCTTCTCACCTATTCTACCCAGTTCAAGTGCTGCTTTTTCCCGAAGCTCACTGTTTTTAGACTGCAACTGTTCAATTAATTGAGGAATTAACCTGGCATCCTTTTTTCTTTCCGCAACAATTTCTTTCTCTTCCACTTTTTCTATATTTCCTGCCAGGAGTTTCTCAAGCCTTGCCACCTCTTTCTCAACCGGCTCTATTTGATAAGAAAAAAGTAATTGATTTTTCCACTCTTCAGCTCTTTGCTGATTTAACTTTTGAGCTGATACATTCCCCCTGATAGAGAGGTCCCTAACTGGCTCCCTTTCAAGTTCCCCTACCGACATAAGGTTTATCTCTGCAATCTTTTCTTTCTTTGCCTGCTGGTAATTATGTTGCAGTTGGTTCTTAAGTTCAAAAAGCCTCTCCTGAATCCGGAGCAGTTCTTTCATCAGTGTGGTCTCTTCGGCAAACCCAACCAGTTGCTTTGTCCGAAAGAGCAGGTCATCCAGCCTCTCCTCCAACGGATACATTGCGATAGCCATAATTCCCGCGTACCAACTTATCCCCCTTTCATCATGTGTCCAATCCAGAATCTTTTCTCGTCGTAAAACCTTTAACTTTATCTCTTCGCTTATTCCTTCCACCTTATATCCCTCTCCCCTCGTGGGAGAGGGTTGGGGTGAGGGGCGGTTTGCCGTTACCCAGTTAATACTGTTGAGCAAAAGTATTTCATCATTAGAGGGTAGAGGATAAGAAGGATTCCCATCTTTATCTATGCCAATCCAGGGACCGATAAACACTACTCTTCCCTTACCTACTTCTCCGCAGGCAATGGAGATGTCATTGTTTGTATCAACTGCCAAAACTTCCCCTTCCGGACCTATCCTCATTACGGCGTGGTCCCAGAAAGAGGTCATAAACTTCTCCGGAATGCCTCTCATAACAGGATGCTTCTTATCAACTACCATTATCCCGGGTCCATTGGATTTATTGTATGCGTAAGCCACCTCAGGGAAAATTGGTCTGATCAGACTCCGGGCGGCAGAGCCACAGCGAAACATAGAAAAGATTACCCCGCCTCCTCTTTTCTGAACAAACTCAACAAGATGCATCCTGCCCTGGAGGTCAAGCCAATTATAGCAACTCCAGCCACCGCCAAAGAAGAGGACATCATAGTTATATATCTTACCTTCACTTACATCCTTGCTTTTGAAGGTGTCTACTTTTATTCCTTTGTCTTCCAGTGCACGAGCTATTTCTTTTACTGCAACATTACCTTTATCTTGAGAGAAGATACCTGCCTTTATCTTCTCACCCGCATAACCAGAACCAGTTATTCCCATCAGTATTGACAGACTCAATGAAAACACAACGATCAATCTATTCATTCTCTCCTCCGACAATTTTGCTCACACTACGCAAATGGAGCAACTACAACATAATAACTGTAGTTGCCTGATTTGCTACAAGCGTGAGATGAGAGTTAAACTACGCATATTGTTACTAAAGAGAGCTATAGAGTATAGTGGCACAATTTATCAGGCTAATTTATAAACTCATATTAGGCCTTTTCTTATATGTTTTCTAATATGAGCATCAATTATCATTTTTTTCATTACTTTTTAAAACGGCAAGTTTGCTCTTACCAGAATTATCCATCCAGAGAAGAAGGAGCTCCTCACCTTTCTTGAGCATTGGGAACTCTTTTTCTACTTCATTTATTCCAGCTTCCATTTCAATAGTGGCTATAGTGCTTTTTCTCTTCATTCTTATTTTCTCCAAGAACAATCTTCCTTCACCAGGAACAACAACTTTAAGTTCCAGGATATCCTTATTCTCCTTTCTCCTTAAGAGAGGAGGTTCAAGAAGGAGACAGTTAGAATTCGCTCCTTTTAAGTTTTGCACCTGTTCTTTAGTAACGCCTTTATAAGCTGTCATATAAAGCGTAAAAGCACAGACCTCTCCAGAATTTAAACCAATGGTTGCCTCGGGCTTTTTCCAATCTTGGTAACCAATATAATAGGTTAGACAGGGCTCAACAACGTAACCACCGGTGGCCATAAAGATGCCCATCTTCATCATATCTTTTCTTTTACCAATCTTTATCGGACTGGAAACAAAGAAAAGAGTTTCTTTTGTGTTATTATCACCCACCACGCACCAGTTACTCGGAAGGAACACAAAAATATCTTGATGTTTATCTTCTTTGAGAACAAAATCTGTTGCTTCCTTCAACGGCCAGGGAAGCCAGGCTCCTTCCTTGGTGTCCTTATAAGCAGGATAATTGTCAGAGTAATAAAACCTACATTTCTCTCCTGGGGCCCAGAAGTAATCACCGGTATTCCAAGAACCTCCTATACCTGTCCTACTGTGGGCAGAGAACATAAACTTCGCCTGATTATCCCCAATATTCTCTATCCGGTAATCCATTCTCAGGCAACTTGTTCCTTCATAACCGGTGATAATTTTGGTAAATTTAAGTTTATACTCCTCATTGCTCACAGGGTCTTTATAATTGAAAACTGCTTCGCCTGTATATTTTACCCATCCTCTTCCTTTTCCAATCTTGCTTTTCCATGGAACTCTCCAGAGATAACCTTTTCTATCCCAATCTTCTATTCCAGATACAGAAGGAATTGAATCAATAATTCCCCCGAAGTAATGGAAAGAAGCTCTATCTTTTTTAATCTTCTCTTCAGGATGAATAAATTGCTCATGCTCGGTGAGTTTGAAATAGTAGGAAAGAGGCATTCGGGCAATAGTCGGAGCTAAAACTGTGCGGTAATAGTTATTCTCAATAACTACAACTGGTTCTCCATCCTGCTTTTCTTCCTGGATAGAAACAGAAGCCAGCCCTGGTAGGGTAATGAACAACATAAAAATCCAAAAAAATAAATATCTGTATTTCATCTTTCTCCTCTCCATTACTAACTTTACTGCCTTACTGACATTGGATTACGATTACTTCATAATTCGCTAATTCCGGGATGGTGAATTCAAAAGTATCGTTTTTCTCCTTAAAACTTAATCTTTGCCTCTTTTTTAGCGTAGTAACTTCCTTGATCTTGGGGAAGGTTCGTTTATGCAAACTAACCTTTATCTCCTTTACCGGAAGTAGATGATTTACAGGTCTTGCCATTTCTCCGGTGTAGTTAACCAAATGGAGTAGGTATCGATTTTCTTTTTTCTGGTAATTTAACACTACCTCAATTGTTTCCAATGTATCCACGCTTACTATAGGTGATTCTCCAGATACCCACTCAATCGCATTGGCGATCAATTGCTTTATCTCAGGAACCGCTATGTTCCAGTAAGTGTCCCCTAAATTACCCGCAATATAGAAAACTTTTCCTCTTCCGTAGCGATTAGTGATAAGAATAGGATAGTTCGTATTAATTTTTAATTCCCCCCTGGGAGAAAAGAAACCGATAACCTCAGATTCTTTCAGGGGTTCCACCGACATCAAATAGAATGGAGCAGGCACAATAGTTGATAAGGTCTTCTTTACAGAATGACCTTTCTTATCTAAAAGGATATTTCCTCCAAAGGCAAATCCTTCCTCTGTCTTTCCTGCTTTTATCCTTGCTCCTAAGAGTTCCCGAAGCCCAAAATCTTCTCTTCTCCTTCCTTCTTTATCATAAAGAGATGTCTCGTATGTGGCTACTAATCCTCCACCATTCTTGACAAATTCTTTAATCTTTTCCATCTGGATATCACTGAGACAGGGAGCGTTACCCAGGATTAATGTTTTATACCTAGAGAGGAGGGTTCCTTCTTCCAAATCCTTATCTAAAACTAAATCAAACGGTATGTGCGCTCTGATAAGTGCTTCATAAATTCCTCTATAACAGGAACGATAGGTTTTAGAAATATCCCGGGATTCAATAGCCAAACCCTTGGGTGAAAAGTCTCCGGTAAGGTCCATCACCTCATCCTCATCATAGTAATCACCTGCCTGCCTTGACCAGAGCAAAGCTACATTCGCGGAAGATTTTGCTCCTTCATAAAATTTTTCATTTTCTTTCAAAAAACCATAAGCCTTTCTTGCAATTTCCCATTCAGGATAGGGCTGTTTCATTCTTTCATCAGTCCATTCAAACCATATCCCTGCATTATTGGCGACAGTCTCTCCTACCATCATCCATATCTCACCTTCCGGATGGGGTCTCCAGGACCAGGGAGATATGGTGCAGGTGACAAAGACCACCGCCGGCTTATTATATCTTCTTGCAGCCGCCTTCATAAACTTTGCTGTCCCGCTCTGTTCCCAGAGAGGCCTATCTAAGGTTTGATGCTTGGAAAAATAATACATAAAAGCCTCTGCTCCAACGATATCCTCATATTCAGCCATTTCCTGGACATCCCTGCCACAGCTCTTTGTTAAACCCTTCATTCCTCGTGCATTCATATAGATTGGAACTTTTGAGCCGATGGAAACTGCTTCCTTCTTCGCATCCCTGATGAAATCATTGATGCTTTCATATCTAAACCTTATGAAGTTACGGTAGAGGTCAGGATTATCCTCAAACTTTAAGGGAATAGTTTTGCCATATTGCTTCTTGAACCTCCTCTGGCAGTTATCACAGTAACAACTTCCTGCATAGAAACCAGGGCCATCAAAGAATATACCGTCTACTTCGTAATTCTTCAATGTATCCTTCAGATAATCAAAGGTGTAATCGCGCCAGCCACTATTAGGGCAGGGAAAACGCCCAGATTCCTCAAATGTTTTTACTTTCACGCCTTTCTTCTGGAGCCAATCGGGATGTTCCTTAGCCATTTTCTCATCCATCCAGAATGTGCCGATGTAGCAGATAACCTTTATTTCTCTTTTATGAAACTCCTCAATTACCTTTTCAAAAAGCCTATCCTCTGTCTTTGAAATCTGAACAACGTTACAGTTCATTCTTTTCGCAATCTCAGGTTCCATAATGAACCCACCAAACCTCAAAGGCTTTTCATACCATTCCATCTTTCCCCCTTCTAAAATTCTACAACTACCATTTCGTGAACAGAAAAATCTCTGATTATAAAACTAATGTAATTGCCTTCTTTCATATGGGCTATTTTCTGGTTATCTTCTGGATAGAAGACATTCAGTCTTTTTGAGGATGGTATCAAAACCTTCACTTTCACCCCTTCTACTTTATCCGCTTTATGCGCATTATAGTTTAAGAGATGAAGCATAAATCTTTTTTTATCTGGTTGAGTCCTTATGACTACCTCCACCTCCTTGGGGCAGTTTTCAACTACAAAAGGAATTTCTGCATTGGTTAGTTTTAATCCTCCTTTAACTGCTTCCGCAAGAAGTTCTCTCACCCCGGGATAAAAATCTCTCCTCAAAGGAAATACTCTTACCTCAGCGGTTTTACAATGGAGGCCAGGGTAAATAGAGGTGATAAACAGGGACCCGCCTTTTCCGTAAGAGTTCTTAATCATTCCCGGGTCTCCGTTGCCCCAGGTAGCAAGAACCTCCCCGGTAGTGGGTTCAACCAAATCATAACCGCTGTCAGTAGAAAAGGAGATTGCATCCGCAATTTTCATCTCTCCTAAAGCAGTATCAGATCTATTTATTACAACATTCTCTTCAGACGCTCTTTTTATCTCTTTGAGAAACTTTACTCCCAAAACATCTGAGAGCCCGTAATTATCTCTCTCCCTTCCCCACTGGTCAAAAAGGGATGTTCCTCCGGTAGTAATCAGAAATCCTCCCTCTTTTACCCATTCTCTGAGGAGATTTTCCTCTCTTAAGGCAAGAGACTTTGCATCCGGAAGGACCAAAACCTTGTATCTTTTAAGTTTATCTTCGGTTAAGGTCTCGGTCCAGATAGAATCTACCTGAATATGACTCTGGCAGAGTGCCTGATAGATGCCGATAAGGTTTGAGAAGTAAGAAGAATAGCTTGTATGGGAAGACATATACACATTAAAGTTTTTGGGCCGATAGATAATGGCATTGGTGCGACCGGAAGAAACTAAAGCTATCCTATGCGGAGAATCGGTATTTATAAGATACTCCTCCACCTTATCTATTCCAGTAAAGGCTCTTTTTAATGCCTCCCAGAGGCCAGGTTGCCAGATGCAATAGTTATCTCCTAAGTTTCCACCCCCTGGATATTTAAAGACCCTTCCCCATTGCCAGATAAAGAACTGCTGGGCATGGAGCGCAGATACCCATATCCCAGCCTCATACATCTTGGCTGGAGGATTATCTACAAAGGCATAGACCTCCATCCCTACCGGCCTTATCTCTCCGTCTCTGGCTAATTCTGCCATAAAGGTATTATCATAGCAGAGAAGAGAATAGGATGGTTCAATCCCATTCATATCTACGACTTCACTTAATTGTGGATAGGTTTTTATTGATTGGCTACCGGCAAAACCAATAGAGGAAATGGAGACAATAAAAGAGGTTTGCTTTCTTAGACCATGCAGCCACTCCACTAATTCCTGCCAATTCTCTAACGCTTCTTCTTCTTTGAACTCGTAAAACTCTGTCCACTGCGCAGGTTTGCTAAACCGCTCTTCCTGTCTGGTATATAACCAAAAATCATAAGGTTTTACTTCTTCCAGATTAATACCTAATTTCTTTAACTCTTCAGAAGAGTATTTCTTCTGGAGATAGTCCTTAAAATCAGAAAGGGGATTCAAGTGGCCATAAATCGCTTCCTCAAACCAGAAACCGGCAAAAGCAGGGTAGTTTCCATAGTAAGTCACCAATGGGTGCATAAAGCTTTTCTGCAAATTTCTGCAGGTAGGATAACATTTTATTGTTTTATCATCCATATCCCTTAAAGTCTTATCTATTTCTGTTCCTATCTCTGCTCCTTCTCCAGTAAAATCTCCCCTGATCAGGAAAGGGATACCTCCGGTAATAATGTCATTTACTTTTATTCTTTCGGCGTATCTGTGCATATCAGAAGCATCTTTAGGAATATTGCTGTATTCAGCCCATCTTCCTGCTGCTCGGTGAAATTTAGCGGTATTATAGTAGAAGTTATCGTAGTAAGAGAGGAAATCAGGCTGTTTTATTCCTGGCTCTTTATTTTTTCCTTTATTTAGTTGATAAAGGGCAAATCTTGCGGTATTCTGAAGAGCGAAAGTGTCTTGATAGATTGTTTTTGCAGCTATTTTATTTAAGTAGGGAATACCTGTCTCATCCCCTAATAGCCCTAATGCAAAGGCGGCATCTTTCCTGATACGAACATCTTCCTTGGGGTCTAAGGCGGAAATTAACAAAGAGCTAACACTTTTATCCCCAATGAATCCCAACGCCTGAAGAATATCACCTCTAATATGGATAGAACTTGTAGAGGAATCATCATCAGCCCTCTCTTTTTCTTTTTCATAAAGAGCAAGAAGGGGTGAAACTGCTCCTTTGTCCTTTAACCAACCAAGAGAATAGATGCTATTTTCCTTAACCGCCGGGTCAGCATCAGAAAGAAGTTTTATTAAAACAGGAACAGCCTGAGTATCCCCAATCTGACCTAAGGCCTGGGTTGCCCTTCTTCTTATCCATTTATCATTATTTTCTTCAGTAAGTTTAATGAGATAAGGAACTGCCTCTTTCGCCTGCATCCAGGAAAGAGCATAGATGGCATTTCTTCTTACTTTATAAGATTCATCATCAAGGAGTTTTATTAAGGAAGGGATAGATTCTTTTATCTGGAGTCTACCAGCTTCCAGGGCAAAGGAGGCTCTAAAGGAACTATCTTTATCCTTGAGACCGGCAAGAACTCTTCTTAGATTCTCTCCGGTAGAGGAATTAGCCACCTCTTTCTCCGCTTCCTTCTTAAGAACCTCTCTTTCCTCTTTCAGTTTCTGGGCAAGAAGGTTCTTTTCCTCTGGGATAGAATTCTCTAAAACCAGAATACGGCTTTCTATTCCCTTCTTTAGAGAGGTTAATCTTTCGGGGTATCCTTTGCCTTGCTTTATTAACTCTTCAACCTTGCTTAAATCTTCTCCGCTGATTCTTTCCTGGTTAAGAAAAGAGGCTATTTTCTTCTCGGTAACCTCTATATCCTTGAGAAGATTCTTTTCTCCTTCCTCTAAGTCGGAATGAATCCTGACCAGAGCATCCTTTAATTCTGAGAGTTTCTTTTCCTTAATAATCTTATACTCTTTAAAATCCTCTAAATCAAAGGATAATAAATCCAGTTTCATCTTCTGTTCATATCCGGAATCCTTAACCAGTTTTATTGATTGATGGACTTGCTCGGCCAAGTTCTTTATCTGAGATGCCTTTTTCGCGGTAGATTCCTCTACCGGAACCAGGCTAATCTCATCAAACCAGACGACCCCGGCCAGTTGGTGAGGGGAAAGGTATACCCATAAAGTTAGCTGATAGGAGTTATCTATCGGGCTGATAAAATCCACATAGTAATAGGTCCACTCGGTAGAGGTAAAGGTTTTAAAGGCTAAAGGATATAATTTTTTATTCTTATAAGTATATAAGTATACATTACCGGTAATCTGCATCTTTTCTTGCTTTGTTCCATCGGTCCTTCCCCAGAAGGATAATCTATAAAGGGTATTGGGAAGATAGGTTTTAGGAAGAAACTGGACCAACTTCTGCCAACCTGTATAATCGGAAGGTTGCTCTATCGCCAGACTGTATTTCCCGGAATGAGGGTTCTTGTCGTCTAAATATGCTTTCTTGGGCCAACCCAGACTGCTCCAGTAGGTATAATCTGCCGGAAGGGAAGGACTAAAGGAGGAAGCTTCCTCATACCCGGAATTCTTAACAAGGTTTTCCTGAGAGCTGGGAACGATTTTTTTAGGTGGGGTTTCTGAAGGGGGAAGTTCCTTAATGTAATCAATTGTTAAAATGTCCGGGGGCTGGAAGTAGTTGGTCCCGTAGGTGTTGAAGAGAAAGCCTACTTTCTTGATTGGAGTGGTATTTTTCTCCTCAATAATCAGGTTATTCCCCCAGAGACAGTAGATAATCCCCTTGATTCTCTCTATCCTTAAGTCGGCAGAATCGGAGATTGAGAGATATGCCTTACTGCTGAAATTTTTCCCTCCGATGCTAGTTGCAGCAAGACCGGGAGTGACACTCCAATTATCGCTAAGTCCAATCTTAGCCACTTCTTTTCCTTGAGCATCCTTTAAAATGAAAACCATGTGCCCCAGAAATGGGGTCAGGGTTTCCCAAGAGAAATGGGTGGAGATATTGAAATCGCCTTCATAGGATACCTCCTGGGTTAACTCTGAACCGTGCCACGCTGTAGCATTCTTGGGATTGGCAAACTGAATCAACAGTTTTCCTTCCTCCTGCTTTAGGGTAACTGTTCCTTCCTTTCCTTCCTCTCCGACATCGGTCTTTATCCACTCGGGTGATAGAGAACTACCTGTGAAATCATCATCTATCCCGGCATAACTATTTCCGGCAACAAACAAAACCAACATTACCAACAACCAAATCTTTCTTATCCTCATTTTTTCCCTCCTCTCTTACTATTGATATGGTCTTCTAGGATTGTCTCGGCGCATAATATAAAAAGCAGAAGCTACTGCCCCGGAATGTCCCCAACCAGAGTTAGTATGAAGATAAATATCTGTCGGGTCACCGGGTAAAAAGTCTACCGAGCCATCCTCATAGAGAACCGAGATTCCTGTCTGGTGACAATATTCTCTCCCATTAGTAAGATTGGTCATTGCCATAGCTCTTTCCGTCATCTTTCCGATGCGGTAACCCTTTGGGGTATCATTCATGCAATCCTCGTATCTCATTGGTTTAATATAATAGGTAGTGTAGACATAGCAGGTTTTACCCGCATAGGTAACTACCTTTTTATACTTAGCCGCATTCCAAGAGGCAGGATTTGTATTGGCTAGACCAGTTATTATTCTTGACCAGGAAGGGCAGGAAAGAACCCCGGGTGAACTAATGTAACCTCCATCTACCAGTTGTCGGCCGAGGCGATATACAGTTGTAGTTTCGAGAGAAAGAACGTGCGCACCATACTCATAGGAGTCCCGGTCTCCTCCTTCGCCGTAGATTACATTGTACGGATATGGCCCATAACCATTATTATCATCGGCATACATCATTAGTCCTAATCCTATTTGTTTGAGGTTACTGATACAGACCGCCTTTCTGGCGGAGTCCCTGGCTTTAGATAATGCAGGTAATAGCATCGCCGCCAGAATTGCAATAATTGCTATTACCACCAAAAGCTCAATGAGAGTAAACCCCGTTAGAGATAGGGAATGTTCACATTTCCGTGTATCTCTAAACGGGGTAAACCCTTTTTTGTGCTTGGGACACACATTTATCCGAAAAAACCGCTTAAACAAGTCAGCCAATTTTCTTTTAGTCATTCCTCTCCTCTATTTTTACCCCCACACCAATTCATTGGTAGTGGGGGTTTATTCCTGCCCTCCAGAACCTTTTCTGAAGTCTAAAGCAGGAATATTTTTTCTGTCTATAAGTATTATCCCTTATAATTCATAGACTCCAACTTTTCTCCTAAAACCCACTTTTTCTCTATTTTTTTATCACCACCTCCTCCAAATTTACTCAACATTTAATCACAATAGCAAAATTAAGTCAAATTTTCTCGGCTCTTGCTCAAACTACCCTATTTTTGGTAAATTTAGACAGTCCTCTACCGCTTTGTTCTTCTAATCTATTTTTCTGATGAGTAGCTAAGAAACAGGCACTAAAACCAATCTTTGTATTGCTTTTAAGATCCATAAAAATATCTCTTTAAAGGGAAAACTTTTAGGGCAGTGGAAAGCAAATTTTCTGGCATGTTTACTTACCTTACTTCCCACTTTTATTAATCTACTTCTTAAGGTTTCTATTCTGTATTTCCTGAAGTTTTCTGGAAGGCATAACCTTCTCATTAAATTGTTAAGATTATAAGCAAGAACCATTATTTGCAGTCTGCAGGCATTAACATGGAATTGCTCACAGGAGAGCCTGTCCCAGTGAAATCCAAGTTTTCCTTCCTTTAGGTAATTCTCTGCTGTGCCTCGATCACAGTAAAATTCTATCCCTTCTTTGGGAGAGGTCGCCTCTGAATTGGTCACTACAAAATATACCTCAGGAAATAGTTCATCAGGCTTCTTTTCCTCTTTTACCAGGACTCTACGGGCTTTTTCCCAACTACCTGCTTGATAGAAGAATTCTCCATAGCGGATATTTTGGTTTTCTTGATCGACTTGCATCTTATCCTTGTTTTCCTCATACAGTCTTTCTAAGACATCATTGATTCGTAGTCTAATGAAATATTCTGCTTTTGTTTCTTCGTCCTCACATAGCCGATAAATCTCAGGAATTGCAAATTCACTGTCACCTCTGAATTTCAGGTTTATTTTTTTCTCTTTGTATTTCTTTAAGATGGGTTTTAAAAAGTCCCCTACTTTTTGTGAATCATAGTCAGTGCCTGGCCTTAAATCTGCTTTGAGACAATCCCCGGTCTTTCCCTCAAAGCAGAAGAGAGGATGGAAAATCTTATCTTTGTAATAGGTATTATAGGCTGCTCCGATCTGATTGCCATAAACTGTATCATCGCTGGAATCAAGATCAACTATCATCTCCTCCATTGGTTCTATCTGATAGGCTCTGTCCAAGAAGAGAGAGTTTACTTTCTGTAGTTGGGCGATATTCTCTTCCTCAAAACTGTTCTCAAAACGGCAAAGAGTTGGCTGACTACCAAGTTCCTCTTTACCCACTATTTTCTTCATTGTGGGGTCTTCCTTGGTGTATTCGGCATCGTTATTATCTTCATGGTCTCCCAGCAAAGAGTAAACCTGTTGGCGGATACAGTCGGTGTTAGAATGTATGCGATAAGGTCTTTTGAAACTGATATTTGCTTTTACCAAATCCATCAGTCCCATCTTCTCCTCAAACTCTCGGTATAGTAAAAGTCCTGTGTCAGAAGATATTTGTCCTCCCTCAAAATCAAGCTCAATATGCGGGTCAAATTGAAATCTAATCTTCTCTGTTCTTTCCTCTTTTTTCTCCACCACTTTGGTCCTCCTTTCTATTGTTTAATTTGTCTCTATTATACACGATAGATAAGGAGTTTGGCAAATTCTAGTTTCTCTCTTTGTGAATTAT
>PFWI01000194.1:0-2016 GCA_002791075.1 bacterium (Candidatus Ratteibacteria) CG_4_9_14_3_um_filter_41_21
TAATTCGTGAAATTCGAGAAATTCGTGGTTATTATTATTTCGTGTCTTCGTGCTTTCGTGGTAAGTGTTTTAAAAGGAAATTCCTATGCATTTGAATTAATGAAACGGAAACGATTAGAGGAAATTTTAAAGCGATTTAAAAAACAAGAGATATTAGTAATTGGAGATTTAATCCTGGATAGATTTATCCAGGGAAAGGTAAATCGCATTTCTCCGGAAGCGCCGGTCCCAATAGTAAAAATGAGCAATGAAAATTTCTCCCCGGGGGGAGCTGGAAACGTAGCAGTTAATATTACTTCTCTCGGCGCAAAGTGTAAACTTGTTGGAATTATCGGCGGCGGCCAAGAAGGGAAACTTCTAAAAGTTCTTTTAAGGAAAAGAAAGGTAAAAGGCTTGTTTCTGAGTAACTGCGCACAACCAACAATTACCAAGACCAGAATTCTGGCGCAGGGCCAACAACTCCTCAGGCTCGATCAAGAAAAAGAAATCTCTTTATCCCAACAATTTGAAAAAAGGATTGAAAAATATTTAGCCCGGGAGGCTAAATTTGTTTCAGCTTTCCTTATCTCCGACTACGGAAAAGGAATTTTCACCCCTTCCCTGCTGAAGAAAGTTATTGCCATCGCGAGAGAAAACAAAAAAACTATTGCCGTTGACCCTTATCCAGAACATTTCTTTCTCTACCGTGGGGTTTCTCTTCTGACGCCTAATCGTCAGGAAGCCGCCGCGGGAATGAAAAAACGTGAGCCGGAAACTGAACGAGAAGTTGTTCATCTGGGGAAAGAAATAAGGCGAAGATTAAATTGCAAAAGCCTTTTCATTACTGAAGGCTCTTTGGGGATGACCATTTTTGAGAAGAAAAAAATTATCCACCTTCCTACTCAAGCAAGGGAGGTCTTTGATGTAACCGGAGCAGGAGATACCGTAATTGGAGTGGCAACTCTGGTTCTTTCCGCAGGAGGAACAACATTGGAGGCAGCTACCATCGCCAGTTTTGCCGCCGGAGTTGTAGTCGGTAAAGTTGGCACCGCTACCGTCTCTGCTAAGGAAATTGAAGAATTTAGTAAAATATAAACCAAGTGAATACGAAGAACAAAGTCGAGTCCCAAAGGGATCCCTTCGGGACAAGTTCTACCACTACGTCATTGTTTACGTAGTGGCAAAGATTGCTTTGCCTTTGAAATTCCATATAACGAATTAGATTGCCACGTCGTCCGCCAATACCACTTGGGGGGACTCCTCGCAATGACTTTTTTTGTTGTCATTGCGAGCGAATGAAATGAGCGCGGCAATCCCATAAAAGGAAATTCCTTAACATTTTACCTATTTTGAGGTATAATTATATAAGGAATGAAGAAAGGATTGACTTTAATTGAGGTTTTACTTGCTATCTTTGTCCTGACTATCGGAGTTGCCGGTCTAATTGCCAGTTTCCGCACCTCAGGCAATCAGGTGAGAGCCAGTAATGATATCTTTTTGGCGTCCCGCTTTGCCCAGGATAAAATAGAGGAGTTAAAAAATATGGCCTATGCTGATTTAACCGATGAAACTGTTTGGGATACCACGCTTATCGGTGGTTATCTCACTACCCGAACCTGGACCATTATCACCGCAGCAGGTAATATCTACAAAGAGATTGAGGTAACCGCCACTTGGAACGAAGGAGGAAGGCCGTTCCGGAGAAAATTTGTAACCCGTCGTTCAGCCGAGTAAAGCAGTCTAAAGTGGAAAGTAAAAAGTTAAAAGTGAAAAAGGTAAAAAACAAGAAGAAATTATTAACTTCCAACTTTAAACTTTATACTTTTAACTGCACTTCGGGACTTACGCTTGTTGAAACATTGATTGCCGTAACCATTACCGCAACAATGGCGGTGGTGATTGCTTCTACACTTTTATCCGGACAATCTTATTACGGCCATGAAAAGAATAGAATCAGGAATGAGGCACAAGCAATGGAAGCCATTACTCTGATGGAAAAGACAATCCGTACCGCAAACAATTTTACGATTTATGATA
>PFWI01000194.1:2091-2239 GCA_002791075.1 bacterium (Candidatus Ratteibacteria) CG_4_9_14_3_um_filter_41_21
TGCCTGGGGATGATGAGACCATTTACTTCTGGCTGGATGGGGATACTTGCTACTACGAGTCCCACTACCCGTCCGGTGTCCCTTACGGAACAAAGACAAAAGAATTAGGAAAACATTTTAATTCCCTTGCATTTTCCGAAGATGCAAT
>PFWI01000206.1 GCA_002791075.1 bacterium (Candidatus Ratteibacteria) CG_4_9_14_3_um_filter_41_21
TTCTATCACAGATAGGGATTATTATAATCCACACTGCTTACTCTCTTTAGAAGCTTTCCAAATGCATTTTTACCCTCGAATAACTCCTAACCTGTAGCCTTTCTCTTCTAACAGGAGCTGATAGCCTTCTTCAGAACCTACAGAAATAAGTACCTTCTTTTCTTCCTCAGAAATCCAGCTTGTTAGAACTTCTCCGGCAAAGATGGTATGGTCACCGGTATCAAAATAGCCAGAAACCTTGCACTCCAAGTTCACCACACACTCCTTAATCAAATCTGGTTTAATAAACTTTGCTTTGAGAGGGGTTAAATTTGTCTCTCGGAGTTTATCGATGTTTCTACCGGAATTGGTGCCACAGAAAAGAACTTCCTTAGCGTTATCTCCTCCAGGGACAGCAAGCACAAATTCACCTGTCTCCATCAGTAATTTATGACTGTATCTGGTCTTTCCTACAGAGATAGCTACCATCGGTGGCTGAATGGAGGTCTGCATTTTCCAGCCCAAAGCAATGGGATTGGAACGTTCGTTCTTTCTATCGTAACATATTGCCAAAACGACTCTTGAGGGCTTCCCAAAATAAGATAAAGCTTTCGAATAACTTACCTCTTTCATTAGACATCCTCCCCTTATTTTTGAGTATTATGAGACACAATCTTTTCAAGGATATTTTTATGTGTATTAAAAGAAAGGTTATCGTAAAGAACTATTCTCACCAACTCAATCTTTGTTGTCCCTTTTAAATAACCGATTATAGTTTTAAGAGCAAGCTCTGCCGCTTCCTCCAAGGGATAGCCGAATGCACCTGTAGAAATAGCAGGAAAGGAAATCGATTTAATTCCATTTTTATCAGCAAGTTTCAAGGAATTTAAATAAGAATTTTTTAACAGCTCGCCATCGGTCTTTGAGCCACTATAGACAGGACCCACAGTATGAATTACGAATTTATTAGGAAGGTTATAAGCCTTAGTTATCTCTGCCTGACCGGTTTCACACCCACCCAATTTCTTACATTCCTCCCATAACTCTGGCCCAGATGCTCTATGGATGCTACCGGCTACTCCTCCACCAGGAGCTAATCTTTTATTTGCCGCATTAACTATAGCTATAGTATCCTGTTTTGTAATGTCCCCTTTTACTAATTCCAGCTGACAATTGCCAATCTTAATTTTTACCATTACTGATTTATTCTACCACAGATTCAAGACTATAGACAAGAATAATTTGCTCTCTTTATCAATGACGTATATAATAAAGAAAAAGGGAGGCAGAATGGCAAAGAAAAAAGTAGCAAAGAAGAAAGCAGCAAAGAAGAAGAAGGTTTGTTGTAAATAGAGAAGATGCTTTGCTGAAGAGACAGGGTGCTGGAGAAATCCAGTGCCCTTTTCTTTTATCTGCCCTGCTCTTTCAGAATGCCCTCAGAAGCCCCAAATCAACATACCGTTTCGGCTATTTCTTTCATATAAGAGTTTAGTATGTCTGGAAATTTTTTGCTAAAATGCATACCCTAAAATAATTGACCAGAAGGTTGAGGAAGGAGTATAATTTAAGGGAATTAAAACTGACCTTTCTAAAAAAACAATGCCTGCCAAAACACTGGACGGAGCTTATAGGAATTTATTAATGTCTCAAAAAATTGCTTATTCACTGATAGCGGTCATCTTGCTTTGCTCTTGTCAAGGTAAGTTGCAATCCAATCCACAAAAAATAGGAGGGAAAAGTATGGAACTCAAAATTACAAGCTCGGCTTTTGAGGAAGGGGGTATGATACCAAAGCAATATACCTGTGATGGAGCAAATATTTCTCCACCCTTGAGATGGACTTCTGTTCCTCTTGGCACAAAGAGCCTTGCTCTTATCTGCGATGATCCGGATGCGCCAATGGGAATATGGGTGCATTGGATTATCTTTAATCTACCCACCAATATTAATGAGCTACCTGAGAGTATACCACCCCAAAAAACACTTGAAAACGGTGCAAAGCAAGGGATAAACGATTTTCCTAAAATTGGCTACGCTGGACCCTGCCCTCCCAGTGGAACACACCGATACTATTTTAAACTTTATGCCTTAGATACAGAAATTGATCTTGATGCCGGAGCTACGAAAAGAGAGTTACTGAAGGCTATAAAAGGGCATATTCTGGCTGAAGGTCAACTGATGGGCAGATACAAAAGATAATAAGATTTAGATGGCAAATAAATCCTTTAAGACTCGTTTTCCAATCTCCAAATTGAACCGGAAATCCTCATTCAAGAAAAGTTTGTTACCGAAACCAAGAACAGCAAGTAGAGGTGAGAAAGGAATATCAAGGAGAGGCAACTCATAGCACAGCGACAAAGAGTTCCTCGAAATTGAAATAAAAAAGAAGGTTAGAGATAGTTGTGGAAAGCGGTATAGACGAGACTTTTCAAAGATATGAAAAAAAGTTGCCAAAATTAATAGAAAAAATTTCAAAAACCATGATTAACTCAAAATGTACTACATCCTTTTTCAAGCATGACCTTCAAAAAGCAAGATTGCAAAAAGGACTCTGCCCGGTAAAGGCTTGCTCTCCTCCATTGAGTAAAATACCCTTCCACAAATATAATATACCTTTCTGCCCCGAGCACGGTATCCGCATTCATAAAAATACGTTTGTCTATTATAACGGTAGTTCAAAAGAAGAACAGATATTAGCCACCAGAAGAAATCTGATGTTTCATAGCGATTATTACATAGATAATTTCTTTAAGAAGAAGAGTTCCAAGGCAGAGTCGGAACGCCTATGCTATGAGAATAGCGAAGATGCTGTCTCCTACAATATTTTTACCGAGTTATTGGCTAAAGATAAATTAAACAAACTGGTTGAATTAATTGCCGATAGACATATAAATGAGGATATAGAACTTTATCTCTGGGGTGGCAAAATTGATTTAAAGAACAATAAGTTCTCTCTTTGCGAACCATTATTAAAAGTGCGAGAGCATTTGGAAAGTGGCATAAAATATTACAAGACTGAACCCGATATAATCCTAATTGTTCCCAAAAAATTGATTATCTGTTTTGAAGCTAAATTCGGCAGCAAAAATCCTATTGCAGAAGATAAAGAGGTAAAACCGGGAGAGAAACCGAAGAAGAGAGAAGAACTCATAGAGCGTTATTGCGTGAGTAATAAGATAATAGATGCAGATGAAATATTCAATTTAGACAAAAATACATCTGTCTTTTACGAGCAACTCTTTCGGAATCTTGTATTTGCCTCTTCTATGGCAGAGTTAGAAGATAAAATTGATTGGAAGGTAGTTAATCTTAGAAGCCAGTATGTCCTAGATCTAAATGAGGATAAACAAGATACTGCATCAGTGGTAGAAAATGTCCACTCCTACCTGAAACCTGAGCACAGAAAAAGGTTTAAGCATTTAACCTGGGAAGAGATATACAGAAAAGTGGTAAAGAAGGATCCTGAATTATCATCTCTTGCCTGGTATATGGAAAATAAAAGTTTAAGTTGCGGTAAAGCATTTAACATATTGTAGTATGGGTAAGAGGTTTATCCGGAAGGAAGACCTGGAGAACCATAAGACCGCGGTGAAGTTCCGGGAATATCAGGAAGAGATGTTTCTGGATACGGAGAGGCTGTAGAAAAAGAAAATTCGTAATTACAGAACATTGGAGAAGGAAGCATTAGGGATAATTAAGTAAGAGGAATTCACTGTTATGGGGAGACATATAAAGTGGGATTACAATTCCTAAGGAATATAGTAGAGATATTGGTTGCTATATCAGTATTATTTTTTGCCACTCTCGGCTCCGTAGTAAAATATGGGCCGACATTTGTATTACTACCCTTGATGCTGGCAATTTTAGGAGCCCAAACATATTTAGATGCGGAGAGATTTGGAATGCGTCAGTTGTCTAAATGGTTAGATTGGGCCTTTCTTTGGGGAGTTGGATCATTCCTTGCCTTTATCTTTGTTTTTCCCGTATATTTCTTTTATGCAAGGCGAAGATTAGGAGCAGGGTCTTCTTTTTTCTGGGTGATGCCAGACAGGAAAAGCAAGAAAAAATTTGCTATTTTGTTTCTTATATTCGTATTTGTCATTGTCATAGCAACTGCAATTGGCACTTGGGTGAAAAAGTTGGGCGTGGCAATATAGAAAACAAGGTAATCTATCCTTCAGAAAAGCGCTCTATGAAATATTTTATCGGTATTTCTCCTTATGAAGAAGGATATGCGAAGGTTTATACCTTTCCTCCGAATGTAAAATTTCAGGAAAGATTCTTAAAGGCACAAAGAGAAGCAAGAGAGGAAGGTAAAGGATTATGGAAATAAAGAAGCTTCTGGATGTCTGCTCAGAGCCTTTGAAGTCAATCGTTACAATTGCTCTTAATACAGGAATGAGGAAGGGAGAAATCCTTAACCTGAAATGGAGAGATATAGACTTTAATCAAAGGATAATCTACCTTTTAGAGACAAAGAGTGGAGAGAAAAGAGAAGTGCCAATGAATGATGTTGTTTATAATGTCGATAGACCTAAAGACAGTTCAGGAATTATTGGGTCACAAATCTTTTGAAATGACCTTAAGATATGCTCATCTTTCACCCGACCATAGGAAGCGGGCGGTTGACCATTTTTGCAGTCAGATGGACACTATATGGACACCAAAGCAAAATGTGGAGGAAATAGAAAAAGAGGTAACTTCAAGAATAAGTAATAATGATAAGGGTATTATAACCGATGCGCCCGTAGCTCAGCTGGATAGAGCGCTGGACTTCGAATCCAAAGGTCGCAGGTTCAAATCCTGCCGGGCGCGCCAAAGTTTTATCCGGACTAGTAGAAGGTTTCCAAATTAATATTGCAGTCCATGCTGTCATTGCGAGGAGTGAAAACGGTTGCGAGGCGAAGCCGAA
>PFWI01000170.1 GCA_002791075.1 bacterium (Candidatus Ratteibacteria) CG_4_9_14_3_um_filter_41_21
TCCACAATCCTCCAGATAACATTAAACAGCCCGGAGATAAAAAGGAACATTACGATGAAAATCCCAAAACGCTCCAATTTCCGGTAGGAAGCGTCCAGATGGGCCGGCAAAAGTCCGCTGACTACCCGGGAACCATCCAGAGGAGGAATAGGGATGAGGTTAAAGATGGCTAAAAGTAGATTAATCAGGCAGGCGTAAGACAAAACAATGCCAAACCGCGAATTGGCTTGCAGGTTAAACACGCGGAAAAGAGAAGCGCAAACAATGGCTAAAAGGATGTTGCTTAAAGGTCCGGCAATCCCGGTAAAAAGAATCCCTTTTTTATAATCCCTGAAATTATAAGGATTAATCGGCACCGGCTTTGCCCATCCAAATAAGATAGGAGAGTGAATAAGTAAGAGAAAAAGTGGAAAAAAGATTGTTCCCATCGGGTCAATATGAGGCAGAGGATTCAAGGTTAACCTTCCCATTATCTTTGCCGTATCATCCCCACAGAGCAAAGCCGCATAACCATGACTGCATTCATGGATAATAATAGAAAAAAACAAAACCACCAAAACAACTATCAAAAGTATCGGATTCATTTTTCTTCAATTGACACAGTCATTGCGAGGAGTCCCCCCTTCTTGCCCGCCAGTGAAGATTGGGCGGACAGGGGGGACGACGTGGCAATCTCGAGATTGCTTCGCTTACGCTCGCAATGACCTAATTTCCTCTCTTCCCCGAAGATGCGAAAAAAGCAGATAGGAAACAATCCCTATTATAGCAGGAATAAATACTAAAGCAAATCGGCTGTTTAAAACCGGCATTGCCGCTCTCCGGCAAAAAAACAAGGAGAACCAGACCAGAATTCCCATTAACCCCGAGATAAAAACGGTTTGCAGGAAAGAGGAAAAAATCTTTTTGCCATCTAAGCCTTTAAGCCTTTTGGCTAAAATAAAGGATAAAATCGCAAGATTGGCCATCCCGACAAGAGCGGTGGAGAGAGCAATCCCGCCCTGCTTTAATGGGACCATCAAGATAAGGTCAAAAATGACATTGGCCAGAATAGAAAAGAGCCCAACCTTCACCGGTGTTTTAGTATCCTGGATACTATAAAATCCTCTGACCACAATAATGGAGGCGGCATAAGCAAAAAGCCCTAAAGCATAAAAGAGCAGAGCAAAAGCGGTATTCTCTGCGGATAGCGTATTGAAAAGCCCGCGCTGAAAGAAAAGGGAAATGATTGGCCGCCGCAGTAAAATCAAACCAACGCTGGAGGGAATAATGATAAAAAGAGTGTTACGGATAGCAAAGGATAAAGTCCCTTTTAATTTTCCTATCTCGCTTTTAGCGAAATAACCGGAGAGGGTCGGCAAGGTTGCGGTAGCCATAGCCACTCCAAAGATACCCAGGGGAAGTTGCATTAGACGATTGGCATACCAGAGGGAAGAAACCATCCCCGGACCGAGTTTTATCGCCAGAAAACTATCTACTAAAATATTAATCGGGGTCACCGCTACCCCAATAACAGAGGGAGCCAGAAGAATCACCATTCGCCTGATGGCGGGATGCCGGAAATTAAAATTAAAGCGAATCCTTAAATTTCTTCTCTTTAACGCGGGTAACTGAATCAAGAATTGCCCCAATCCTCCAATTAATACGCCGGTTGCCAATCCAAAGATTCGTTTCTCCAGACTTTCCCCGAATAAAGGGCAGAGGAAAAAAATCGCCCCAATCCAGCAGAGATCAAGCATAATGGGGGCAAATGCAGGAGTAACAAAATGCTGATAGGAATTCAGAATTCCCATGACCACTGCGGCTAAAGAAATCAGGATGAGATAAGGTAGAGTAACTTTAAGTAAATTCAAGATCAGAACAACCTTAGCGGAGAAATGAAAGAAACGGGAGGAAATAAAAATTCCCAAAATTACTAAAATTACCAGGGACAAAGTTGCCAGCAGAGAAAGAGTAAAAGCGATTGAGGCTATCTTTTCAGTTTCCTCTTTTTTTTCGGTCGTTACATATCCGGTGAAAACCGGAATAAACGCGGTGGAAAGCGCACCTTCGGCAAAGAGCCCGCGTAAGAAATTAGGAATCATAAAGGCAATCAGGAAGGCATCGTAAACCAGGGCGGTACCAAAGAAGTTTGCGGTGATCACCTCTCTGCCTAATCCGGCAATCCGGCAGAAAATTGTCGCCAAAGCAATAATTCCGGCTGCTTTTGCGATATTTTTATGACTTTCCACGTCCAAACTTTACCATAATGACTTTTTCTTGTAAAGGTAAAAAGCC
>PFWI01000269.1 GCA_002791075.1 bacterium (Candidatus Ratteibacteria) CG_4_9_14_3_um_filter_41_21
AATTTTGCCCAGGGAAACAGTTCCAGACACAGGTCTATGGTGGTGGAGTCGAAAGCGTAGGCCGTCTGCTTTAACTGAACCCCAAAATTGTCGTTGAGATAGAGATTGCGGGCGATACCAATCAGCACCTGAGCAAAATCCGCGTAAATACGCCAATCTCTGGTTTCGTTTGCATATGCCAAGGTGCTTCGGGAAACCCTGCCCCGAATGCCCATATGGTAAAGTCTTGGTTCCATTGCCCGCAGACAGGATTGGATATCGCGTAGACTCTCCCGATATGTTAGTTGAGCAAAAGCCATACATAAGAATTGGTCTAAACATGAAAAACTTTGAACCTTGTAGTCACCCTGATAACGCTGAACGCACCGCTGGAATTCGTGCAATGGAAGCAGGTCCATCAGTTGCGCAAAGACAATTCGTCCCGTATACATTAGCCCCTCCTTTAGTTAATTTAGAGTGGCTATATTCTACAGGCGAATTCAAGTCGTTTACAAAATTTTTCCCTGAAGATACCTGTAATATCAAGGGTTTGCACGTTTTTCTCGCTTCAACAGTTGGACAGTAGTGATTTTATATAAAGTATGCATTGCAAAAGGGCATGAATATAGATGAAATTGCAAATATTACGAAGATAGACCTTTGGTTTATCGATAATATAAAGCAAATAGTAGAACTGGAGAAAGAGATCGCAGGATGGTCAAGAGCAAAGGGCGAAGGGACAGGCAGTAACTTACCCGCCGAGCTATTGAAACAAGCTAAACAGTACGGATTTAGCGACAGACAGATTGCTGATTTAATTGATTCCGATGAATTATCTGTAAGGAACTTGCGAAAAAGACAAGGGATTGAGACAACCTTTAAGTTGGTGGATACATGCGCTGCAGAATTTGAGGCATACACTCCTTACTATTATTCAACTTATGAAGTAGAAGATGAGGCAAGAACCTCAAAAAAGAAAAAGATAATGATACTCGGTGGCGGTCCGAACAGAATAGGACAGGGAATAGAATTCGATTATTGCTGTTGCCATGCATCCTTCGCTCTTAAAGAATTAGGCTACGAGACCATTATGGTTAATTCCAATCCGGAGACGGTCTCAACAGATTATGACACTTCAGACAAGCTCTATTTTGAGCCATTGACCTTTGAAGATGTTATGAATATTGCAGACAAAGAGAAACCCGATGGTGTAATAGTTCAGTTTGGCGGTCAGACACCGCTTAATTTAGCAAGGCGGTTAGAGGATACCGGCGTACCCATAATCGGTACATCTGTTGAATCCATAGATAAGGCTGAAGACAGGGAGAAATTTGCCAGGCTTATAAAGAAGTTAAGACTTAACCAACCGGCAAATGGCTCTGCGAAGTCAAGAGAAGAGGCAAAGAGGATTGCTAAGCGTATTGGATACCCTGTCCTTGTAAGGCCATCGTATGTGCTCGGCGGCAGGGCTATGAAAATAATCTATAATGAAGGATTTCTCGATGAGTTTATCAAAGAGGCAGAGGATACTTCAGAAGAACACCCTGTCCTGATAGATAAATTCTTAGAAGATGCCGTTGAGGTGGATGTTGATGCAGTATCTGATGGCAAGATTACAGTAATCGGCGGTATTATGGAGCACATAGAAGAAGCGGGTATCCACTCAGGAGATTCAGCTTGTGTCTTACCGCCTCATACTTTAAACGACGATACGATCAATACCATAAGAGAATATACCTATGCTATATCAAAAGAATTAAAGGTAAAGGGGCTTTTGAATATACAATTTGCGGTTAAAAACGATACCGTATATGTGCTTGAAGTCAATCCCAGGGCCTCAAGAACAGTGCCTTTTGTAAGCAAGGCAACAGGGATACCTTTGGCAAAGATAGCAGCTTGTGTCATGGCCGGAAAGAAACTATCCGAGCTCGGATTTTTAGAAGAGAAAAAGGTAAGCCATATATCGGTTAAAGAGTCTGTATTGCCTTTCTCAAGATTTTCCGGTGTTGACATCATATTGGGTCCTGAGATGAAATCCACAGGCGAGGTAATGGGTATAAACTCGTCGTTTGGCATAGCGTTTTACAAATCTCAGATGGCAGCAAACAGCACACTTCCCAAAAAAGGAAAAATATTTATTAGTGTTAAGAACGGTGATAAAAGAAATATTGTTTTTATCGCCAAGAAGCTTTATAATATGAGATTTGATATTATTGCTACAGACGGCACGGCGAAAGTACTTAATTCAAATAATGTTAGCTGCCAGGTAGTTGGAAAGATTGGAGAAGGAAGAACAGAACTTTTGGATCTTATTAAAAACGGCAGGATAGGATTGATTATAAATACTCCTTCAGGCGCCAGAGGACAATCTGATATGAAACCAATTAGAAGTGCGGCGGTTATGCATGGCATACCGTGCATAACAACGATTCAGGGTGCCCAGGCAGCGGTCAATGGGATAGAGTCTATAATAAAAGGAGATTTTGAAGTTAAATCTATACAGGAATATACCGGTGAAAAAGAATGTGTAAGGATTGGATAGCAATTTTAGATTTTGGCTCTCAATATACGCACCTTATCGCGCGGCGCATAAGAGAAATGGGCGTATATTCTGAGATAGTGTCTTATAACACTAAGGCCCGAAACCTGTTAGCCAGAGGGCCGAAAGGAATTATCCTGTCCGGAGGACCAGCAAGTATTATTTCAGTAAAAAGCCCGGTATGTGACAAGGATGTTTTTAGTATAGGCATTCCCGTGTTAGGCATATGCTATGGCGCACAACTTATGGCAAAATTTTTGGGTGGTGCGGTGGCGAAGGCAAGAGCAAGAGAATACGGAAAGACATATCTTAAAATTAAGTCCAAGGCGAGACTATTTAAGGACTTGTCTTCAAAAGAGGTAGTCTGGATGAGCCATGGGGATAAGGTTACAAAACTGCCTACTGGTTTTAAGATAATAGGCTCAACTGATAATACCCAGATCGCAGCGATGGAAAATAGGAAAAAAAAGTTATACGGTGTACAATTTCATCCCGAGGTTGTCCATACGCCAAAAGGTAGGCTTATCTTAAGAAATTTTGTTACCGATATCGCAGGCTGCAAAAGAAGCTGGAATATGCATTCCTTTGTAAAGAACTCGATTGTGGCATTGCGTGAAAGAATCGGAAACGAGAAAGTCTTGTGTGCTTTAAGCGGAGGTGTGGATTCTTCTGTTTTAACAACGCTACTTCATAAAGCCATCGGTAAAAACTTAATCGCAGTCTTTATAGATAACGGCCTTTTGCGCAAAAATGAGGCAGAGCTTGTTAGAAAAAGGTTCAGGAGGCACTATCGTATAAACTTAAGATTTGTAGATGCAAAAGATATTTTCTTAAAAAGGTTAAAAGGCGTGACAGACCCTGAGAGAAAACGCAAGATAATAGGAAAACTTTTCATAGAGGTTTTTGAAAACGAAGCAAAGAAATTGGGAAAAATTAAGTTTTTGGCACAGGGCACGCTATATCCTGATGTAATAGAATCAAGGTCTGCATTTGGCGGGCCCTCTGCGACTATAAAGACACATCACAATGTCGGTGGCCTGCCCCCGCATCTAAAGTTTAAATTAATAGAGCCGCTTAAAGATTTATTTAAGGATGAGGTCAGACTCGCAGGCAAGGAGATGGGTCTTCCCGATGAAATAATAAAGAGGCATCCTTTTCCCGGACCAGGACTTGCAGTAAGAATTATAGGCCCGGTAACTGGAATGAGGCTCAATATCCTTCGTGAAGCGGACTGGATTTTGATTGATGAGATAAAAAATGCGGGCTTATACTCTAAACTCTGGCAATCATTCTGTGTCCTTTTACCAATAAAGACAGTTGGAGTAATGGGCGATGAGAGAACCTATGAAAATGTTGTTGCTATAAGGGCTGTTACCAGTGAAGATGCTATGACTGCACAGTGGGCGGACTTACCATATAAGGTGCTTGAGGGGATATCGAATCGTATCATCAATGAGGCCAAAGGTATAAACCGCGTAGTGTATGATATTTCATCTAAACCACCGAGTACAATAGAATGGGAATGAAAAAGAAATGATGATTGCGATAGTTGACTATGGCATGGGGAATTTAAGAAGTGTTTCCAAAGCCCTTGAAAGGGTGGGAGCAAAGGTAGAAGTTACCTCTGACAGCAAGAAAATAAAAAAAGCAAAGGCCGTAGTTTTACCGGGAGTAGGGGCATTTTCACAAGCTGTAGTCAATCTTGAAAAATTAAACCTTCTTTCAGTTTTAGCCGAAGTCATTGAGCTTAAGAAACCTTTTTTAGGAATTTGTCTTGGATTTCAGCTTGTCTTTACTGAAAGTGAAGAGGGCAATTGCAAGGGATTGGGTATCATTAAGGGCAGGGTAAAAAGATTTAACCTCGCTGGACTTAAGATTCCTCATATTGGATGGAACCAAATAAAAATCAAAAAATCAAAAGTAAAAATTTTTGATAGTATTCCAAATAATTCCTGCTTTTATTTTGTCCATTCTTATTATGGAGAACCGGAGGATAAGGATGTAGTTGTAGCAACGACTTCATATGGGTTGGAATTTGCCTCTGTTATTCATAAAGAAAATCTCTTTGCGGTTCAGTTCCATCCGGAGAAGAGCCACGAAATTGGTTTGCAACTTCTCAAAAACTTTGTTCGGCTGGTAGAAAGATGTTAGCCAAAAGAATTATTCCCTGTCTTGATGTTAAAGATGGGAGAGTGGTAAAGGGAATTCAGTTTCTCAATTTAAAGGATGCCGGGGACCCTGTAGAAAACGCTTCCCGATATTCCCGGGAAGGAGCTGACGAAATAGTCTTTCTGGACATCACCGCGACCATTGAGAAAAGAAAAACTATTCTGGATGTAGTAGCAAGAACTGCCGAAGAGGTTTTCATTCCCCTTACTGTTGGCGGTGGTATCAGGAATCTAAAGGATATCAGGAATCTTTTGAAGAATGGTGCGGATAAGGTTTCTATTAATACTGCTGCGGTCAAAGACCCTAATTTAATCAGAAGGGCTTCGGAAGTCTTTGGTAACCAATGTATTGTTGTAGCGATAGATGCCAAAAAGGATAAAGAAGGAAAGGAATGGAAAGTGTATATAAACTCTGGAAGGACACCAACGAATATTGATGTCAGAAAATGGGCAGAAAAAGTAGAGAGGTTGGGTGCGGGAGAAATATTGCTTACCTCAATGGATAAAGATGGGACCAAAGAAGGGTATGACCTTCCCCTTACCAGAATAATTTCTGAAATTGTTAATATCCCGGTAATTGCTTCTGGAGGTGCAGGTAGACTGGAACATCTCTATGAAGCATTTACCTTAGGAAAGGCAGATGCAGTCCTTGCTGCCTCTATCTTCCATTATGGAGAATTTTCCCTCTGGGAAACAAAAAAGTTCTTAAATAAAAAGGGAATCGGGGTAAGATTATAAATAGTAATTAACAAACTATTATTCAAAGTGCCTAAATATATCTTTGTAACTGGAGGAGTAGTCTCGAGTCTGGGCAAGGGTGTTGCCTCGGCTTCAATTGGTAAGTTGCTTGAAGCAAAAGGTCTAAAAGTCACGCTTATAAAGTGCGACCCTTATATTAACGTTGACCCGGGCACAATGAACCCCTATCAGCATGGTGAAGTTTATGTTACCGATGATGGAGCAGAGACAGATTTGGATTTGGGTCATTACGAACGCTTTACAAATGCTCGTGTAGGCAAAGATAACAACATCACCACCGGCAAAATTTACCACTCAGTTATTTCCAAGGAAAGAAAGGGAGAATATTTGGGCAAGACGGTTCAAGTAATTCCTCATATTACCGATGAAATTAAAGAAAACATCAGGAAGGTCTCACGGTTTAGCCGACTGGATGTGGTAATCGTAGAAATAGGAGGTACAGTCGGTGACATTGAAAGCCTGCCTTTCCTGGAAGCTATTAGACAAATAATCCTTGAAGAGGGCAGGAATAATGCCATCAACATTCATCTCACTCTTGTTCCATACATAAAAAGCGCTGACGAAATTAAGACAAAGCCGACACAGCACAGTGTCGGAAGACTGAGGGAAATAGGTATTCAGCCGGACATTCTTCTCTGTCGTTCAGGGGAATCTCTAAATAATGAAGTAAGGGAAAAAATAGCCTTATTTTGTAATATCGAAAAGGACGCAGTAATTCAGGCACTGGATGTAGAAAATATTTATGAAATTCCTTTGATCTTTAAAAATGAACACCTGGATGAACTTATCATCAGAAAACTTCATATGAAATGCAGGCAGGGGAATTTATCTGCTTGGCAGAAAGCTGTTGAAAGAATTAAGTCTCCTTCCGCGGAAGTGCTTATTGCCGTTGTGGGAAAATATATTACCCATCAGGATGCCTATAAATCAATTTACGAAGCTTTAATTCATGGAGGCATTGCCAATGATGCGAAGGTAAACATAAAAAAATTGGATTCAGAGAATATCTCCAAAAATGGAGGAGAAAAATATTTAAGAGATGTCCAAGGAATTCTCGTGCCAGGTGGTTTTGGGCACAGGGGTATTGAAGGAAAGATTAAGGCTGCCCGATATGCAAGAGAAAACAGAATTCCTTTTTTGGGTATCTGTCTCGGGATGCAAGTAGCGGTGATAGAATTTGCAAGAGATGTCTGTGATTTTAAAAAAGCCAATTCCACGGAATTCAATAAAAAAACACCTCATCCTGTAATCAGTTTACTGGAGGAGCAGAAAAAGATAAAAATCAAAGGCGGTACAATGCGTTTGGGAGCTTATCGATGTGAGTTAAAGCCGGGTACAAAAAGTTATAAAGCATATGGAAAAGAAGTAATTTGGGAACGCCACCGTCACCGGTACGAGTTTAATAATAAATATAAAAAGGTATTCGTTAAAAAAGGAATGATCATCAGCGGCATTTCACCTTCAAAAAATCTTGTGGAGATAATGGAGATAAAAGAACATCCCTGGTTTGCAGCCTGTCAATTTCATCCTGAGTTTAAGTCAAAACCAGATCGAGCACATCCTTTGTTTCGTGATTTTGTTAAGGCTTCTCTAAGGGGATTACAGCTTTAATTGCCGAATTAATCAAAATATTATTAATGGAGTGAGGCAGTTTAAATAAAATGTGTGGAATATTTGGGGTATACGGGCATCCTGGCGCTTCAGAGCTTGCATATTTGGGATTATATTCTTTACAGCATCGCGGACAGGAAAGTGCCGGAATTGTTACCTCTAATGGAAGAAAACTTTGTTCTCGTAAAGGGATGGGGCTTATTTCAGATGTCTTTACCAACCAGTCTTTAAACAAACTCAAGGGATATGCGGCAATCGGTCACGTGAGATATTCAACCACTGGCTCTTCTTTACTTAAAAATGCTCAGCCTTTCCTGGCAAACTATCCTGAAGGAGAGATTGCTATTGCTCACAACGGAAATCTCACTAACAGTAAAGAGTTAAGGGATAGCCTTCAAGACAGAGGTTCAATCTTTCAGACCACCACAGATTCAGAGGTTATTATACATCTTATGGCTTGCACCTCAAAAAAATCTCTTAAAGACAGGTTGATTGATGCTCTTCTCCAAATAAAAGGAGCATATAGCCTCCTTTTAATTACCGAAAAGGAAATAGTGGCAGCGAGGGACCCGAATGGTTTTAGACCGCTATGCTTGGGAAAGTTGGATAACTCTTTTGTAGTAGCTTCCGAATCCTGCGCTTTTGATATCGTTCAGGCAGAATATATCAGGGAAATTGAACCGGGTGAAATTTTAATTATAAACGAAAAAGGTCTTACTTCTCTAAGACCTTTCCCGAAAGTGCAACGATCATTGTGCATCTTTGAATTTATCTATTTTGCCAGGCCTGATTCAAAAATATTTGGAAAAAGTGTCTATCTGACGAGAAAAAGATTGGGGGAAAAACTCTATGGGGAATCTCCTGTTAAATCCGACCTGATCATACCTATTCCAGATTCAGGTAATTATGCTGCTTTAGGCTTTGCACAAAAATCCAAAATTAATTTTGAATTGGGCATCATCAGAAACCACTATATCGGAAGAACCTTCATTCAGCCTAAACAGGAGATTAGAGACTTGGATGTAAAGATAAAGCTCAATCCTGTTAAAGAGTTATTAAAAGGCAAAAGAATAACCGTAGTGGAAGATTCTATTGTCAGGGGAACAACTTCCAGGTTGAGGATGCAGAGTTTAAGACAATCTGGGGCCAAGAGGATAGATATGCGCGTGAGCTGTCCTCCGCATCGTTTTCCCTGCTTTTATGGAATTGATTTCTCAACCCGAGGAGAACTGATTGCCTCTTCCCATTCCATAGAAGAAACCAGGAAGTTTATTGGTCTGGATTCTTTATCTTACCTGAGTTTAGAAGGAATGCTTGATGCTATGCCTCTTCCCAGAGAAAATTTCTGTGTTGCCTGTTTCAACGGAAAATATCCGATACCCATTCACCAAAAGATAAGTAAATATAGTCTGGAATGAAAGATGTATTGAGGGCGGATGGAGCAGAGTAAAAGGAGGTATCAGATGGACTTTATTTTTAGAGTTCCGGTAAGAATTATATTTGGAAGAGGCGCGGTTAAAAATGTCGGTTCAGAGGTAAAAAAATTAGGAGGCAAAAGAATTTTTCTCGTTGCCGATCACAATATTGAGAAGATTTCAAAAAGGATAAAAAACCTTCTTCTTCGGGAAGGATTAAAAGTAACAATTTTTGATGAGATTAAATCTGAACCCACTGTTGAAATTGCTGATAAAGCAACAGGCTTAGCCAAGAGGAAAAATTGTAACCTTGTAATAGGTGTTGGGGGCGGAAGTTCCATGGATATTGCCAAAGCCGTTTCAATACTGCTAACCAACAAAGGAAAGGCAAAAGATTATCAGGGTCAAAATATGGTAAAGGCTCCTGGTGTTCCAAAGATAATGATACCAACTACTGCAGGCACAGGAAGCGAGGTTACCATAACTTCTGTCCTAATTAGAGAAAAGATAAAGGCTGGTATCAATAGTCCGTATCTCTTTGCTGAATTGGCAATTCTTGATCCAACGCTCACTCTTTCTTTGCCACCCGAGGTAACAGCATCAACTGGAATGGATGCTCTTACTCATGCTATTGAAGCTTCTACCTCAAAAAGCACTTCTCCGATGGTCAATCTTTTTGCCTTTAAAGCCATTGAGCTGATCAACCAGAATTTATTAAAAGCAGTAAAAGATGGAAAAGATATAGAAGCAAGAGAGGGAATGCTTTTTGGCAGTTTACTTGCCGGTATCGCTTTAGCCAATGCTGGTGTTGGAGCGGCTCATGCTCTTGCCTATCCTCTCGGTGGAGTTTATAATATCTCCCACGGAGTAGCCAATGCACTTCTTCTTCCTGATGTGATGGACTTTAATTTGAAAAGTAATCCCAAACAATTTTATCGGATAGCTTTACTGATGGGTAAGAAAAGAGCAAAAGATGCTGTGATAGATGTCAGGGAACTCTCCAGGAAGATAAAAATAATCCAGCGCCTGAGAGACTTGAAAGTACCTAAATCAGCAATTGCAAAACTGGCAGAAGATGCGATGAAGGTTACAGGCCCCATTCTTAATAATCCTCGCAAGATTACCTTGAAGGACGCGATAAAGCTTTATCAAAAGGCTTTTTAAGGTACTGTCAAATAAGTTATGAAAGATTTCACGACTAAGTATAAGAGAAATAAGAAGCTCCCTCCCCATTGAGGGGGGAGGGATAGGGTGGGGGTGAAGAAATATAAAGAAGAACTAAAAAATAAAGCAAAAAGATTAAGGAAGAAACTAACAGAAACAGAAAAATATTTATGGAACTATTTAAGAAATAAACAAATAGATAGATTTAAATTCCGGCGTCAACAACCAATAGGTAAATACATAGTAGATTTTATAAATTTTGAGAAAAAATTAGTTATAGAAGTAGATGGTGGGCAACATTCAATTTATAAAAAGAAAGATGTTATAAGAGATAAATATCTTAAAAAAGAAGGATATAAAGTGTTAAGATTTTGGGATAATGAAGTTTTAAATAACATAGAGGGTGTTTTAGAGATGATAATAAATAATCTTTCACCCTCACCTAAATCCTCTCCCCTCAAGGGAGAGGATAAAGAGAATAGTTAATCAAGGATTTTGACAGTACGCTTTTTAATAAAGGGAGAAAAAATGCCGGGAAACGAATTAATTGGTAAAGAAGAGGAATCTCAAGTAGCCGATGTTATGAAAAGAGGTGTCCTTTTTCGCTATGGATTTGAGAAGAGAAGGGAAAATATTTTTAAGGTTGCGGAGTTTGAAGAGAAGTTTGCCAGATACATCGGGGCAAAATATGCTCTTGCAGTCTCTTCGGGAACGGCTGCTTTGAGAGTAGCATTGGCTGCCCTTAATATAGAGAAGGGTGACGAAGTAATCACATCTGCTTTTACTTTTATTGCTACCATTGAAGCAATTGCTGAAGCAGGTGCCGTCCCCGTGCTGGCTGAAGCAGACAGTTCCTTTAATCTTGACCCTGAAGACCTTGAAAAAAAGATTACTGAGCGGACAAAAGCAGTTATTCCTGTTCATATGTTTGGGGTATCTGCAGAAATGGATGAAATTATGGAAATTGCAAAAAAACATAATCTTAAAGTTATTGAGGACAATGCAGAAGCCTGTGGTGGCTCTTATAAAGGTAAAAAACTGGGTACTCTCGGAGATATTGGTTGTTTTAGCTTTGACTATGTCAAAATGATTACCACTGGTGAAGGAGGTATGGTCGTTACCGACAATGAGAATCTTTACAAGGAAGCAATTTATTATCATGACCATGGCCACAGCCACAAACCAAATACTCCTCGCGGAGAAGAAGGTAGAGTCCATGCCGGATTTAATTATCGCATGGGAGAGTTACAAGGAGCTATCGGCATCGCCCAACTTGCCAAACTTGACGATATGATTAGAGAACAAAGAAAGCATAAAACCCATTTGAAAGAAAGAATTTCTTTAATTAAAGGAATGAATTTTAGAAAAATTCCTGACCCTAATGGTGATATTAGCGCCTTCCTCTTCATTTACCTGCCAGACAAGGAGAAAAGAGAAAGGTTTGAAAAGGTCTTAACGGAGGAAGGCGTTGAG
>PFWI01000280.1 GCA_002791075.1 bacterium (Candidatus Ratteibacteria) CG_4_9_14_3_um_filter_41_21
TGTTAATATTTAACCTATGAGGCAAAGGTTGGAGGAGATATTCCGGGGAGAAGGTCTTATTGCCAGGAAATTTCCTAACTATGAATATCGGAGCCAGCAGGTAAGAATGGCCGAAGAGATAGAAAAATGTATCGGCGAGGGAAGGAGTTTAGTGGTGGAGCAATGTTTCAATCCTTGTTTTAATGGTTCGCTCTCTTCAACACACCAAAAAAATCCTGTCAAGTCTGATTTTTCTCCAGGTAGGCAAGGATTTGCTGGGCAAATTCTCTCAAGAAACCAGTCTCTTCTAACTTGGAAATAATCTCCTTTCTGCTCACTTCATAATAGAGATGAACCAATCTATTTCGGAAAGAGGCAAACTCTTCCATTACCGTCCCTAATTTTCCGGAAATGATGCCTGCATCCTTCAATCTGACGAAGACCTCCTTATAGGTATCGGCTCTTTTGAGCCCTAAGCCAGCAATCAGATGACTGCCAATATTGAGACATTCCTCTGTAGTAATCTGGAGGAGTCTTTCGACTGCCGGGAGAAGGGCTTTATCTTCCTCACCTTTTTTGAACCTCTCTTTAATATCTTCAAGTTCTTTTAAATACTCTTCTAATCGTTCTAATTGAAGGGCAATCTTCTCTCTATCTATACCCAAAGGTACCATTCTTAATCCTCCTTTCCAAGGCACTAAAATAGTCTTTTCTTAAAGGTGCGGTGTCGTAATAAAGAGTCTCATTTTTTGATTCAAATTCTATTTTCTTCCTCAGGTTACAGGCATAAAGACATCTGCCCTCTTTAAGGACGCGATGAATTAAAGTGAGAGGCGCTTTGCTCAAATCAACCAAGTCTATAGCTTCTTCTTGAAAAATAGTCTGAAGTTCAGCAAGTAGATTAAGAGTTTTATCCAAATTAAATTCCTCTTTGGGAAGGAAAGCGATATCAAGGTCACTTAATCTATTAGCATAACCTAAAGCATAGGAGCCAAAAAGGTAGAGGAGCAAAATATTGAACTTTTTACAGAGTTTATTTAGCGGAGACTCAATTTCGCTAAAATTGATGGGCCTGCCATCTCTTGAAGTTATAACTTTGAGAAATCTCATAGACTTTTATATTATAAGGGAAAATTGGAGATACGTCAATTTAGTAAGTGAAAGAGAGATTCTTCGGCTTCGTCTCAGAATGACACAGAGCAAACTTTGTCAGAATGATAATGATGAATGGATTAAAATGATAAAATGAGATTGCCACGAACCGATTCTATCGGCTCTCGCAATGACAAATGGAGGGTCGCAATGACAGAGGAGGTGGCAGTTTCGGGTAATTTGTGGTAATATTTAAGGGTATGAACCAAAGATTAGAAGAGATATTCGGGGAAAAAGGTCTAATTGCCAAAAAATTTCCCGGCTATGAATATCGGACTCAGCAATTTGAAATGGCTGAAGAAATAGAAAAAGCTATTGCTGAGGAAAAACATTTAGTGGTGGAGGCGGGCACCGGAGTGGGAAAGAGTTTCGCCTATTTAGTTCCTTTAATTGAATATATCAACCAGACCAGGGAAAGGGTGGTGGTTTCCACCTATACCATTGCTCTGCAAGAGCAACTGATTAAAAATGATATTCCTTTCCTGCAATCCGCCAAGATTCTGAGGTCGGATTCCTTTAAAGTTGCCTTGGCCAAGGGGCGTTCCAATTATCTCTGCCTTCGGCGTTTGGCCCGGACCTCGGAGTTCCAGGGCGAACTTTTTAAAAACCAGGATGAATTCGGTGATTTGGCTCTGCTTAAAGAGTGGAGCGCGATTACCTCCGAAGGAAGTCTCTCTGAACTTCCCCGGCTTTCTTCTCCCAAGGTTTGGGATAAGGTTTGCTGCCAACAGGATAATTGCCTGGGAAAGAGATGCCTCTACCAGGAAAGATGTTTCTTCAAGAGAGCGAGAAAAATGCTATATCAGGCGAACCTTTTTATCGTTAATCATCATCTTTTTTTCTCTGACCTGGCTTTACGGGCGAAAAAACAAAACCTTCTGCCTCTCTATAAAGTAGTAGTTTTTGATGAGGCGCATAGTCTGGAGAAGGTTGCCAGCGCACATTTAGGGATAGAAGTCTCCAATTTTCGAATAAGTTATCTCCTTAATTCCCTTTACTCCCGAAAAAAAGGATTTTTAACCACCTTGAAATTAAACCAGGAAGTTTTTAATTATATTGAAGAGACCAGGGAAGAGGCAGCCAT
>PFWI01000124.1 GCA_002791075.1 bacterium (Candidatus Ratteibacteria) CG_4_9_14_3_um_filter_41_21
ACAAAAGGGGTGGCAACGAAGTTGACGGGGTATTCTAACCCCTTTTCTCACAAAAGGGGTGGCAACGAAGTTGACGGGGTATTTAAGAAAAGATTTGACCTAAAAAAATGATTCTGGAAAAGAAAATTTTGGCGATAATGGAGAAAGGCCCTGCTTCTCAGTTTACCAGTTATCTGATAAAAACAGGTTTAAAAAATTCAAGAATTCGCAAGGTCTTGATAAAAGCAATTGAAAAAGCTATTTACCAGATGTCTCTTAAAGAATCCAACCGGCCACAAAAGGTTAAAGAGGATAGATTCTACATGGGAAGAGCGCTTCTTGCTTCTATTGAGAACGCTCTTTCTTCCGGCAGTATGTCCAAGGAAAGTATGGAAAAATTGAAGCAAATAGTTCTCTCTAAAATCCTCGTAGAAGGTATTCATACCCGCGAAGAATTTAAGGAAATTCACGGTTTCAGACCACCGCTCTTTATCACTATCTCTCCCACTAATGTCTGCAATCTAAAATGCACCGGTTGTTATGCCGGAGAAGTCTACGCGAAAACTGCTTTGGATTACGAAATTTTTGATAAAATCATTTCGGATATGAAGAGAGAATTTTCCGCCCATTTCTTCGTTATCTCCGGAGGAGAGCCGTTTATGTATAAAAGTCATGGGAAGACTCTTCTAGATATTTTAGCAAAGCATCAGGATTGCTATTTTATGGCTTACACCAACGCAACTTTAATCAATAAGGAAAAAACTAAAGAACTGGCTAAATTAGGTAATTTTAGTCCGGCTATCTCGGTAGAAGGATTTGAAAAGGAAACCGACGAAAGAAGAGGAAAGGGAACCTGGAAGAAAATAATGGGGGCGATGGACAATCTAAAAGAATCCGGGGTGATGTTTGGCATTTCGGTAACTCCCTGCGCCCACAACGCCGACCTTCTTCTCTCTGACGAGTTTATTGATTTTTTCTTCCAAGAGAAAAAAGCTTTCTATGGCTGGTATTTTCAATATATGTGTATCGGTAGAAAACCTTCCCTGGATTTGATGGTTACTCCGGAACAAAGGGTAAAAATGTATAAAAAAATTTGGAAAAGGGTAAGAGAGAGAAAAACATTTATTGCCGACTTTTGGAACTCAGGCACTGCTTCCGATGGCTGTATGGCGGCGGCTCGCGGAGGAGGTTATTTCTATATCATGTGGGATGGCACCATCACTCCCTGCGTATTTATACCTTTTGTAGATAAAGAGTATGGCAATATCTACGAGGTTTATAAGAAAGGAAAAACCCTTACTGATGTGATTAAGTCTCCTTTTTTCTCCGGAATCCGAAAATGGCAGTCTTCCTATTGGATGGACCAGCCCAAAGAGAAATGCGGCAATCTCTTAGCTCCCTGCATCATCCGCGATAACGCAGAAGTTTTCTACGATATTGTAAAAGAGGCCGGAGCACAGCCGGTGGATGAAGGAGCCAGAACCTACCTTTCATTTGTTGAGCAGGGTCAGATGCTTGAGTATAACCGAAAATATAGAGAATTAACCGAGCCCATCTGGGAAAAAGAATATTTAAAGAAAAAAAGGGGTGGGGTATGAGGATGAGAAGGTATAAGGAAGTATTGATAAAAGGACTAATGATGGGATTGATGCTGGTCGGCCTGTTCGGATTCTCCGCCCTGGCGGGCGAGGAGTGGCTGACGGATTTTAACCAGGCCAAGGAGGAAGCAGCTGAAAAGAAACTGCCAATCCTGATCGACTTCACCGGGTCCGACTGGTGCAGCTGGTGCATCAAGCTCGACCAGGAAGTCTTTTCTCAAAATGAATTCAAGGAGTATGCCAAGGACCATCTGGTCTTGTTTCTGGCCGATTTCCCGGGTAAGCGTGGGAAAAAACTTGCGGCCGAAGTGAAGGCGCAGAACGAGCAGTTGTTTAAGACGTATGACATCAAAGGTTATCCGACCATCCTGCTCCTGGATGCCAGCGGCAAAGTCATCGCCCAGACCGGTTATCGCCCGGGTGGGGCGGGGGCTTACGTGAAGCACCTGAAAGGTTTGCTGAAATAAAAGAAAGTCGCATAAATGCGACCGCTACTGTAGCGATGCGAGTTGCTGTCAGTAATTTCCTACGAAGCTACTCTTCCCGCATAGTTGCTGTCAGTAATTTCAAGAAGTTAATCTTCTCGCATATTACTACTGAAGTAAGCAGATAGATTAGTAGCGCAATTCCCTACTGAAGAAAGTTGATAGTCGGGTAGCGGAATTTATCGCACAATAAAGAAAGTTAGGCAAAGCTTCGCTTTGCAGCTACAAACCAGTTGATATTGTAGCCGCCCGCCCAATCTTCACTGGCGAACTAAACTTTGAAATTCCATACAAAAATTTAAACAAGGAGGCAATAGTGAAGACTAAATGTATTTTAGGGGTTGTTTTAGGTTTGATGTTGGTAAGCAGTTTTGCTTTTGCAGAAGAGAAGTCAAATTTTACTTCGCAGGAATGGTTTGACCAAGGAGTTAATGCTTACCAACAACAAAAGTATGATGAAGCAATTAACTGCTATACCCAGGCAATAAAGATTAATCCAAAGGATGCAATAGCCTATAAGAACCGAGGAAATGCCTATTATGCCAAGAAAGAATACGATAAGGCTGTCTCTGAGTATACCCGGGCAATAAAGATTAATCCAAACTATGCAGACACCTATATCAACCGAGGACTTGCCT
>PFWI01000171.1 GCA_002791075.1 bacterium (Candidatus Ratteibacteria) CG_4_9_14_3_um_filter_41_21
TTAAGAGTGTCCTGCTCTGCCGATTGAGCTAAGGGCGCATCCTTAATTACAAATGACAGCATCATCACTTTAAATTTTACACTTTTAACTCTAAACTGCTAGCACGCCTGGGGCGATTCGAACGCCCGACCGACGGATTAGAAATCCGTTGCTCTATCCAGCTGAGCTACAGGCGCAGGGGTGAGTGACCGGATTCGAACCGGCGACCACTGGAGCCACAGTCCAGCGCTCTAACCAGCTGAGCTACACTCACCATTTGGCTTAAATTATACAATACATTCCCTTTTCTTTCAAAAAATAATGGCGGAGAAGCAAGCAAAAGCAAGCTTTACCGCCATCATTTCGGTCTTGCCAATTTTTCAATTATTTTCTTACGTAGGGATGATCTATCTTTGATTTGGCTAAATTGAATTGGCTATTCTCGTAGATTAGGTATACTCGGACACCACAAAAAGGTATGTCTTACATGCTTTTAATGTGACTGGGTCTCAGAGATACTATCTTATAAGAAAAAAGAACTTATACCTTTCTAACCTTAGAAGCTTCCTGCCCTTTCTTACCCTGCGTAACTTCGAATTCGACCTTATCGCCTTCCTGCAACGTTTTGAAACCATCTCCTTCAACAGATGTATAATGCACGAAACAATCTTCGCCTCCGTCATCCGGGGTAATGAAACCGTAACCTTTCTTATCGTTGAACCATTTTACTGTTCCTTTAGCCATTCTTATTCTCACCTCCTCGTATTTTTATTTTTTTTAGTTCTAAACTATTCCTAATTATTTTACAATAATAGTTTAAGTTTGTCAACTCTACGTAGTGGCAGAGTCATAATATTCCTAACACCACTAAAAACCAGGCAAAGAGTTTGCGCAGTTTATCAGCGGAAAGATAAGTAGTGGTCCTGGCCCCAAACTGGGCGCCAACGATAGAAGTTTGATTTCATCTATAAATAAGTATAACCAATAATCCCTGTTACAATCAGTGCAAGTGTTTTATTTTATTATCATGTAGCCGGCAATCATCAAAAGGCAAATACCGAAGATCTTTCGCAGAATAACCTCAGAAAAGCCAATGGCAAACTTTGCTCCCAGATAGCCTCCCAACACAAAACCCAAACACATTAATCCTGCTACTGGAATATTGATATACCCTTGCTTATAATAAACCCAAACTGCGAGCAACCCTATAGGAGGTAGCAACATTGCCAAAGTAGTCCCTTGTGCCGTGTGCTGGGAAAAACCGAAAATATAGATAAGACACGGCACGATTATAACAGCACCTCCTATTCCGAGTAATCCACTTAGCATGCCTGCCAATACCCCAACTGCTATGTATAAAAATAAATTTAACATACGGACCTCCTTTAATCGTAATAGATAGAGATTTCCTGAAAATTAACAACATACCACGAAGACACGAAAAAAATCTAAATATTGGTGTTTTCTTTGTTTCTTTCGTGGTTTCTAACTTTCGTGTTTTCGTGGTAAAAATCTTTTTATTAGAGGACTAAAGGCTCTATCTTTTCCTTAAAGATTTTCTCCCAGCGGTATCGGGTAATAACTCTTTTGAAAAGAAGAGATGCCTTATCGCTCTCAGAAAATTCAATGATGCGTCTGGCAATTTCTGCCGGATTTTCTTTTAGCCTAAAATAATTAATTTCTCCCTCCCCGGTCTCAGGCAAGGGAGCAATATCTGAAGTAAAGATAGGTCTTCTGGCCAATCCTGCTTCCAAAATCGGGATGCCAAACCCTTCCTGATAACTGGTAATCAGAAGTAAATCAGAAAGGAGATAGAGGTCCCGCAGAAGTTTTAGTCCCACCTTCAATCGCTTTTTACCGGAAGGGTCAACTACGTCATAAAGGAAAACAATCTCTTTTTTCAGACCCAACTTTTTGACCAGATTTTTTAGAAAAGTAAAGTAATCTTTCCCTTCCTTGAGATGAGGGTCAGGAGGTCCGGTAATAATTAGTCTGGGATTTACTCCTTTTTCCGAAAGACTCTTAATTATTCTAATTGCTAACTCAACATTCTTGCGCCGGATAACCCGGGCCGGAAAAAGAATGGTTAAGGAATTTTCTAATTTTAACTTACGAAAGAGATAGATTGCCTGGGAAGATAAGTTTAGAAATTCAGCAATATCTACCCCGTTGGGAACAACTTCAATGTTTTCCTTCTTCAAACCCCAGATTTTAGCAAGTTGACCCTGCCGCAGTTTTGAGATGGTTACATACTTTGCGTTTCTTAAAGGTTTCGTTAAAAGATTCCAGGGATACTTTTCTATTCGCACAGAAGCAAGGTAGTCTTTATAAGCAGAATCAATTAAAGGGGAATCATGAACCCAGACAATAAATTTTTTCTCTGATTTTTGAATAAATTGGCAAAGAGCCGCGGTTAAACTAAGATTAAACGGCATCGTGAGAATATTATGACAGATTACGACGTTGATTCCTTTTAATTCCTTTTCTAAAAATTTTTCTATTTTTTCTTTTAACGCGCAGAACTCTTTGAAATTTCCTTTTTTTATCTCTTGCTTTGCTTTTTGGTTTAAAGGATGAAGGGAGTCAATCTCCGGGAGAAATGCTGTCTCTATATCCGGGAAAAACCTCTCTCCTTTTCCCGCAATAACTTTTACTTTATATCCATTTTCTATAAATAATCTACTCTGAGCCTCCAGAACAAACTCCACTCCGCCAACTACCGGAGGACAACTATAATGGATAAAAGCAATTTTTGGTTTCATCAAGTTATAAAACCACGAATTTATCGAATTTTACGAATTAGAGTAATTCGCGTTAA
>PFWI01000115.1 GCA_002791075.1 bacterium (Candidatus Ratteibacteria) CG_4_9_14_3_um_filter_41_21
TGAGAATTCCTATGATGCCCTTTATGATGAAATAATCTCCTATGGAAAAGCAAAAATAATAAATTTTGGGGAGAATATCGATGGCAATATCGTTTCTCCTGCCTATTTTGAGAAATACTGTATTCCTTTTTATGAGAAGAGAGCAAACCAATTGCAGAAAGCAGGCATTCATACCCATATCCATATTGACGGAAGTTTTAAACCTTTATTAAAATATCTTAAAGATTTACCATTTGATGGTTTAGAATCTCTTACTCCTTTTCCCCAGGGAGATGTAACCATAGAGGAGATGAAGGAGGCAATCGGAGAGAAGATATTGCTTGATGGGATTCCGGCGATTTTATTTCTTCCTAACTACCCGATGAAAGAACTTCAAGAATGTGTGGAAAAATTGATAAAATTATTTCATCCGCGTTTGATTCTGGGAGCATCCGATGAAGTTCCGCCTCCGGCTGATATAGAAAGGGTAAGAGATATTTCCCAATATTGCCAAAATTGGTATAAAAAGGAGCAAAAATGAAGCAGGAAGCAGTATTGAAAGGGGTCTTTTTGAAACAGAAAGAGTATGGAATAAATTGGCCTGGTGCATGTTATGACATAAACACTCACATTAAAGAATATTCAGAAAAACTTTCTAAAATGGCAGAAGAACTTAATGTTAGGATAGATTTGGAGAATCCCCTTTGTGATGAAAATGATGTAATAAAATTATCCGACAGTCTTAAAAAGCGACCTCTAGATGGTATTATAATTATAGCCTTAGGTCTGGAGACATGGGAATTGGCCAGAAGAATTGTTGAATTAGGAGTTCCTTCTGTAATCTTTACTCCCTATTTTTGCTTCACAAAGCACATCAAGGAACTATCCTATAAAAAGGGAGTCTGGCTTATTTCTTCTCTTGATTTTGATACGGTAAGATACGGGATAGAGATGATAAAAACCATTCAGCAACTTCGAAGTAGTCGAATTGTTGTGCTTCAGGGAGAAGAAACAACCCCAAAAGATACAGTAATCGCGAAATTGGGCACAAAAGTTCGGACAATAGGTAGTCAAAAATTCGTGGATGAATTTAATTCGGTTAGGGAAACCGAGGAGGTTTTAGCGATAGCCTCTGAATATATAAAAAATGCCAAAAAGGTCGTTGAGCCAACAAGAAAGGAGATTATAAATGCTACAAAAACTTATATTGCTTTGAAAAGGATACTTAAAGAGTTTGAGGGGGATGCTATCAGTATAGATTGTTTGGGGTTACTGCGCCAGCAGCTCATTCCTGTTACGCCTTGTATCGGTCTTTCAAGACTGAATGATGAGGGGATACCAGCGGGTTGCGAAGCAGATATTGACTCAATTCTCACCATGATTATTTTGCGCCATTTATTTAACAAGCCCGGCTTTATTGGTGACCCAACTGTAGATACGGTAAAAAATACCTGGATTAATTCACATTGTACTTCGGCTACGAAACTTGCTGGGATAGGGGAGAGTTCTGAACCTTTTCTTTTGAGAAGATTTGGACATCTGCCTTTAGGTGTTTCTCCTCAAGTTCTTTGGCGCGAGGGACAGGAAGTAACCTTAGTCAAATTTCAAGGACCTGATGAAATGGTGATTGGCTCAGGCAAAGTTATAGGAAATATTGATACTCCTCCTGCCGATATATGCGTAACATCTGTTGAGATAAAAGTAGATGGAGTGAAGGATGTCAGAGAGACAGAAAGAGAGATAAAAGCCCTTCACGTTTTGCTTATCTATGGTAACCACGTGAAAGATCTCAAGGCTTTTTGCCAATTAATAGGGATAAGGACTTCTTTGATTTAGGTAGACATCGGGGGGTTAGGTTTCCACAGTTGCTATAAGATTAACCTGAAGGACTAATTGCGATACATCCTTGATACTCTTGCTATAATATACTCGCCATTGTGTCGCAAGCGAAGAAAAGCAATGGTGGTCATATCAACTTCAAGGGAGAATTCCGACACAATTACGCGTATTTCCACTAAAGCCAGTGTAATCAGTAGGTGGCGGAATTTAACAAAATTGTTTCTAACCCACCCACAAGGTAGGATAGGTTAAATCTAAATGAGAGCTAATTTCTCTGAGAAGAATAGGGGCACGCAAAATTATATCAGAGCAATTGAGTTTCAAAGTCCAGAATGGATTCCTTGCGTAGTATCAATTAT
>PFWI01000057.1 GCA_002791075.1 bacterium (Candidatus Ratteibacteria) CG_4_9_14_3_um_filter_41_21
GTAATCAAGGAAAATAGGGCGAGGATAATGGCTAAAATCCAAAACCTGACTACAATCTTACTTTCCGGGATGCCCTTTAGTTCAAAGTGGTGGTGCAAAGGCGTCATCAGAAAAACCCTTTTTCCGCGCAGTTTAAAAGAGGAAACCTGAATAATTACACTGGCGGCTTCAATCACGAAGATTCCTCCCACAATAATCAGGGAAATTTCCTGTTTGATCAGCATTGCGATTAACCCCAAAACACCCCCCAGAGCCAAGGAACCGGTATCCCCCATAAAGATTTGCGCAGGATAGGCGTTAAACCAGAGAAAACCAAGAGCCGCCCCAATAATAGCTCCGCAAAAGATACTTACCTCGCCAACCCCAGGCACATAAAGGATATTAAGATAGGAAGCAAGACCTTTGTGCCCGGCAAGATAACTCATAAACCCATAGGCAATGGCAATCATCAAAACCGAACCAATGGCTAAACCATCAAGGCCATCGGTGAGATTGACCGCATTAGAAGTAGCCATAATAATAAGTATGGCGAGAAGAAGATAATAGGGCCCCAATTGGATTACCATTCTCTTGAAGAAAGGAAGAGCGACTCTGGTATCAAAGCCAAGAGGCGAAAAACAGAGCAAATAGCCGAGCACGGCTCCCAGCGCAATCTGAAACAATAATTTCCCTCTGGGCCTGATTCCTTTCGGGTTCTTTTTCCTCAGTTTGGCACAATCATCATAGAATCCTAATACTCCCAAAGCAAGAAGAACGAAAAGGCAAAGCAGAATATAGATATTAGTCAAATCGGCCCAGAAAAAAGTGGCAATCATAATAGCCAAAAGAAGCAAAATCCCCCCCATTGTAGGAATTTTCTCTTTCTCTTGGTGAAAACCGTTGAGTTCTTCTAAAGTCGGGTGGGAAAGACGGGAAAGTTTGCGGATAAAGAAAGGTCCTCCGGCAATAGTGATAATAAAAGCGGTAAAAAAGGAGAGCCCAGCGCGAAAGGTAATATAATGAAAAAGGTTAAGCGGAGGAAAATAACTCTTTAAGTGATAAAGAAGATAATAAAGCATAAATTAGAAGACCTCCCTATTCTGTTACTTCATCTGCTTCGCTTAATTCTTTACCACATTTTGGACAGGAATATTTCTCAGCCATTTTTTGTTTCTTCTACGTGCATTAGGTCCCCATTCTTGATAAATAATTCTTCTGACATTCCTTCTATCGGCGAAAAAAGGCACCCTTCTTTATTTTTCCTGACACACTTAAATAATTCGCTCATGTTAGCAAAGCTATCTTTTCTTATACAAAATCTTTTCGGTATATTATAGATTTTACCAATTTTAATATCTTCTTTCTCCACTTCCTTCTCCTTTCTTGATTATTTCTTCTTGTTTTAAAAACCTTTCATTTTTGAAGATAACCAACTTTCTACAAAGTGGACAATAAAATGATTCCTCTGTTCTTTCATTGCCAGTTTGGGTTATTTTTGAGTCGCAGTAAGGACAATTACCTTTATACTCATACACTGAAACTGGAGACTTTCTCCTTCTAATCTCATAAGCCGTTGCCCAAATTAAACTCAAGTTCTTAGTAAAAATTTACCAAACCCTTATCCTGTAAGGGATTTGAGATAATTGCTCTTTGAAAATCAGAAGCGAATTGGACAAATCACCCAAAAAATTCAGTAAACCTTGTGTCTGTCATTGCGAGGAGCGTAGTTTGCGACGTGGCAATCCCAGTATTAAAAAACGAGATTGCCACGCCCTACGGGCTCGCAATGACATTTTAGGAATACTTACTATCAGTAGTATCCAATAAAAAATTTGGGCAATTGTCGGAGATGTAAGCAGTATAATGGTTTGAGTTTCTATTAAAAACCGGGAGACTTGAATTTTCAAACCCTGTACTCCTCTCCCCTTGCGGGAGAGGATAAAGGTGAGGGGAAAGCCTCTCCCATCAAGGGAGGGGGAGACACTTTTTCTACTTTTATTGGACAGTAGTGACTTACTATTTCCTCCTTTTTTACAAAAACGCCTTTTTTAGGTTATCATAAAAAGGAGGTATGAGAAAGATACTTTTTGCTCTTTCGCAGTCGCAGCTTAACTTTTCGCTTCTAATTGTCAAAGAACAGAAATTTAACTTTGTAAAAAAGTCTCTTTGAATTTGTAAAAATTTGTAAATTGGACAAGGCTAAAACCCCTGTCCAATCAAGTAATTTTTAATTTGGGCAACGTCTCTCATGTCTTATTGCTAAAGAAATCATGACTATTATTATACTCCAAAATAAAGCATGCAGCTCAAAATTGGAGAAAATTGCCTCGAGAGCTAACTCGTCAAGTATAAATGCGAAGATAAATATCCAGACAAAGAGTCCAACAAAAAATAAGTAGAACAGAGACTCATCAACTCTTTCCTTTTGGATACTTTGAGAGGATTTGTTAGTATCTAGAGATGTGTCATTTACTTTTGCGGATTGTTGCTTCGTATCGATCGCTTCGTTTTGCGGTAGAGAATCAAAGACCTTATGGCAATTGGAACAAATTCCTCTTATTATCTCTGCTTCGCTTAATTCCTTACCACATTTTGGACAGGAATATTTCTCAGCCATTTCACTTTATTTTTGAGGTCACCCAAGTATAAAATCTCTCGGTAAGTTTTAATACCTCTTTAGCCTCTTTCTGAATAAAATCCCTATTTTCATATTCGATAAGGCTCTTTTTGACCAAAATCTTTCTTAAAGTCTCGCTTTTAGATTTGACCTCGGGTAATTTCACCGAGGTTAATAACAAATCAATTGCTGCCAGGTGGTTATCGCTGGCAGAGCAAATACCAGCATAAAATACAAGCAAGGCATCGCAAGCAGAAATGGCGCAATGGACAGCATTCAAGCCAACGGCATTCCACCTCCCCATCCTTTCTGCTTGAAGCATTGTTTCATAGAATTCGGTGGCCTTTTTAAGATAGGTCTTATATTCTGTTCTTTCTATTGTTCTTGTTCTTATTTTCTTAGCTGGCATTTTTTAAACTAATTCTTCTAATGGTCTGCCAAAAACTAATTTATATGATTTCAAAATGTCTTTTATCAAAGCAATATCTTTTCTATATTTCAGCTTAAATTCTCTTGCAGTCTGAATATAGAGAGAAACTGTATTTCCGAATTTTCTGACAATATTCCCATTCACCTTCTCAAAGTTCTTTTCAGTCTTTATTTTATCCTTTTCTTTTCCTACCAGGACCAGAATATCTATATCACTCCCAGGACGTTCTTTCCTCTTCTGAACACTACCAAAGAGAGCAATGGAAACTATATTATTTATCACAAGCGAATTTATATTTTCTACTATGGTCTTATATATTTCCTTTAGAATTTTGTTTTCTCTTTCATATAAAGGTTTAAGTAGATCTGAAACAATAAAATTTTCCTCATTCAAACGGTAAAGATAACTTTTCCCCACACTTCTGAGTAATAGTACCCCCTCGTTATTAAGCTCTCGGAGTGCTTTATGACAAGTCACCGGATTTATTCCTATCTCTTTAGCAATTTGGCGACCACTCCACTCCACCGCTGTTTTACAGAAAAAACGCAAAATTTTAACCTTTACCTCATTATTTAAAATTTTATCTAATGGATAATGCAGTTTCATAGTTCATCCTTCGTTTTAATGTTTACAAATCTAAACATATGTTTACAAATCTAAACATAATATACTATCTACTTAGATTGATGTCAAGCGTTCCTGATTTTTCAATTTCTCCACCACCCCTTCTAAATGGCAGGCGTGGGAGCCTTTGACTAAGATAAGGTCGCCGGGAAGGAAAATCTTTTTAGATTTTACCACTTCCTCATTACTCTGGCAATGAAGAATATTTTCTTTTCTGAATCCAGCTTGCGAAGCTCCTTTCCCTATTTCTTTCGCCAATTTCCCAATGGTTACTAAAAAATCAATTTTTGATTGAGCAATAAATTTTCCGACAAGATAGTGTTCTTTCCGGCTAAATTTGCCCAGCTCCTTCATCTCGCTGGCAATTACCACTCTTCTGCCTTCTGTTTTCATTCTGGCTAACTCCTCAATTGCTTCCCTAAAAGCAAGAGGATTGCTATTGTAGGTATCGTCAATTAAGCAAAACTTTCTTAATTTAATGAGCTGAAAATGATGCGGAAGAGGTTTAAAATTTCGCAAAACTTTTTTAATTTCTTGATTTGAAATTTTAAACTCTTTGGCGACAGCAATAGCGGCTAAGATATTATAGACATTGAAATAACCAAAAAGAGGCAGTTTCAGTTTAAGGTTGTTTACTTTGAATTTAATCCCCTGGGAGACCGAAGAAATTTCCCGGGCCTGAAAATCGCTTTTCTTTTTAATCCCAAAGGTGATTACTTTCCCCTTTGCCCTTTT
>PFWI01000130.1 GCA_002791075.1 bacterium (Candidatus Ratteibacteria) CG_4_9_14_3_um_filter_41_21
ATTCCAATACCATCGGTAGCGTTAAAAAGCTTTATTTCCATCCCGTTATCTCCGTAGACCAGAGAGCCATCGGTAAGGACTCCATCCACATCGGTTAAAAACAATTTTATCCTCTTTGCCCTTTCTTTTAATTTACGTTTATTCGTGTTCATTCTTAGTATTCAAGTCGCAAGTCTTTTCTTCCCAAAAGGTCATGCAGATGCACAATCCCGATTGGCTGCCTTTCTTTATTGATTATAGCCAAAGAGGTGATTGCCTTTTTTTCCATTAGCGTTATCGCTTGAGCCGCTAAGGCTTCCTCCCTAATCGTCATAGGGTTGCCTGCCATACAATCAACAACTCTTGCCCCGTTGATTCCGGAGCGTTTAATGAGGAACCTGCGCAGGTCGCCATCGGTGATAATCCCAATCAACCGCTTCTTTTGGTCAACCACTAAAGTAAAACCAAGTTTCTTGCGGTTGATTTCGGTAATTGCTTCTTTTAAAGATGCGCCCAGAGGAACAATCGGCATTTTTTTACCGGTTTGCATTACATCTTTCACCCTTTGCAACAAACGTTTTCCCAGGTTTCCGCCCGGATGAAATAATGCGAAATCTTTTCTTCCCAAACCCCTTTTTTTTAAAAGAGCCATCGCTAGAGCATCCCCCATCGCCAAAATTGCCGTAGTACTTGCGGTAGGAACCAGTCCGAAGGGACAGGCTTCTCTTTTTATTTTGACATTTAGCACTACGTTGCTGGCTTTTGCTAATTGAGAAGAAGTATCTCCGGTTAGCCCGATAATTTTAACCCCGGTTCTTTTGAGAAAAGGCAGGATTTTAATAATTTCCTCGGTCTCTCCGGAATTAGAAATAGCCAAAACTACATCATCTTTAATAATCATTCCCAGGTCGCCGTGAATGGCTTCTCCCGGATGAAGAAAAAGAGAAGGGGTGCCGGTGCTGGATAAAGTAGCGGCAATTTTTCTTCCGATGATGCCGCTTTTCCCCATCCCGGTAATGACTACTCTGCTTTTACAGGAGAAAAGCAGATTAAGGGCTTGGGCAAATTCTTGATTAATTCTGGGGATGAGCGAAGAAATTGCATTTGCTTCCAGACGAAGAACCTCTTTAGCTAATTTTAAGAGCTGGCTATGGTCACTTTTCATTTTTTGACTACAACTACAGTTTTTCTCTGTGTCCTTTGAGACTTGGTGACTTGGTGGTGAAGTTATTATTTCTTAATTAATTGGTCAATCTCCTTTACTGCCTGCAGTAATCTGAGTAAGTCTTTTAGGGCTAACATATTTGGCCCATCGCAAAGCGCGGTTTTGGGATTTGTGTGCACTTCTAAAAACAGGCCGTCACAACCAACCGCCGCCGCCGCTCTCGCTAAATAAGGGACAAATTCAGATGCCCCGGAAGAGGAAAGTGAAGCTCCGGCCGGATACTGAACAGAATGGGTAGCGTCAAAAATTACCGGGTAGCCAAATTTTCGCATAATTGGGAGAGCGCGAAAATCAGCAACTAAATTATGGTAACCGAAGGAGATTCCTCTTTCGGTAATAAGGATGTTTTGGTTGCCGGTAGAAAGCGCTTTTTCAATAATATTCTTGACCGCCCAGGGGGATAAAAATTGCCCTTTCTTGATATTTATTGGTTTTTGGGTTGATGCGGCCTTCAAGATAAGGTCGGTTTGCCGGGAAAGAAGGGCGGGAATCTGGATGACATCAAGAATCTCTGATGCTTTTTTGATATCCTGCTGGCAATGAACATCCGAGAGAACGGGAATTTTTAATTTTTGTTTAATCCGGGAAAGAATTTCCAATCCCTTTTTTAGACCGGGACCGCGGTAGGAATTAAGAGAACTTCTATTCGCTTTATCATAGGAGGACTTAAAGATAAAAGGAATCTCTAATTTTTCGGCTATTTCCTTTAGTTTTTTCGCTATCTCAAAAGTAACTTTCTCATCTTCAATAACGCAGGGACCGGCAATAAGGCAGAGGGGATTTTTACCCCCAATTCGGATGTCTCTTACTTTAACAATTTTCATTTTGTTCGTGCGATAAATCGCACCGCTACGTTTCTTTATATATTTATTTATTGTTTTTGTTCTACTATCCGGTAAATCTGAAAACGGTCTCCGGCTTTAAAATCATTAAAGTTCTCCAG